>JAITAX010000201.1 GCA_031283865.1 Eubacteriales Family XIII. Incertae Sedis bacterium | reverse complement strand
CTCATCAGGCGGGCGCGGCGTCTCAATCCGGACGCCGTCGTCGCCGTCGTCGGTTGTTACGCGCAGATGAAGCCGCATGAGACTGCGGCTATGCGGGAAGTGGACATCGTTCTCGGCAGCGCGGAAAAGGGGCGCTTGCCGGAGCTTGTGGCGGCTTTCGCGCGCGACAGGGAAAAACGCGCGGAGCTGCGGCCTTTCGGCGCGGACTTCGACGCGCGCGCGGGCGTCGCGGGCATGGAATCGCGGACGCGCGCCTATATCAAGATACAGGACGGCTGCGACCGCCGCTGCGCGTACTGCGTGATCCCCTACGCGCGCGGCCCCGCGCGCAGCAGGCCGGCGGATGAAATCGTTGCGGAAGCGAGGATCCTGCTCGAAAACGGCTACAGGGAACTCGTGCTGACGGGCGTTAACACGGCGCTTTACGGCGCCGAGACAGGCGACGCTTCGCAGCGCGGTGTGCATACGATTGTGGCGCGGCTTGCGGCGCTTGACGGGGAGTTTCGCATCAGGCTCGGTTCCCTCGAACCCACCGTGATCGACGCGCGCTATGTGACGCGCCTGTTCGCGTATGAAAAGCTCTGCCCCTCGCTGCATCTCTCCGTGCAGAGCGGCAGCACGCGCGTGCTTGCGGCCATGCGCAGGGGCTACACGCGCGAGGACTATCTGGAGCTGGTCCGCGTACTCAGGGCGCGGGATCCGGCCTACGGACTCAGCACGGACATCATCGCGGGTTTTCCCGGGGAAACGGAAGCGGATTTCGATGAGAGCCTCAGTCTGCTCGAGGCGGTGGACTTTTCGCACGTGCATGTGTTTCGCTTTTCGAAACGCGCGGGCGTTGCCGCGGCCTCCATGCCTGGGCAGTTGGCGTCCGAGTTGAAAGCGGCGCGCGGGGAGAGGCTGCTGCGCGCGGGGGAGCGCTCCGCCGCCGCCTTTCTGCGGCGCAACCTCGGCAGCGTCCGCAGCGTGCTGCCGGAGCACAGGGATCCCAAGACGGGCTTGTTGTCGGGCCTGACGGAGAACGGTCTGCGCGTCCTGTTCGCGGGCGAGGCATCGCCGGGCGGCGGTTTCGTGCGCGTCAGACTGTCGGCCGCAGAGGGGGACGCCTTGCGCGGCGAAATGCTGTAACGCGCGCCGGTTCGCGCTTCGCCTCGGGTCCTGCGCGCGGTGCGGCACGGTGCTGTCGCGGTGCGCAGGCGCGCCCTATACAGAATCCTATACGGAAAGGAAGTGTATCTTAAATGTCCGAATGTATCTTCTGCAAGATCGCAAGCGGGGACATCCCCGCAAACGTCGCCTACGAGGACGACCGGATCCTGTGCTTTCACGATCTCGAGCCGCAGGCGCCCGTCCATGTGCTGCTCATCCCGAAAAGGCATATTGAATCGCTCGACGCGGCGGCGGACGGCGACGCCGCGCTGCTCGGACATCTGCTCGTAAAGGTGAAAGAGATCGCCGCGCACCTGGGCCTCGAAAACGGCTATCGCCTTGTGAACAACTGCGGCGAGGACGGTATGCAGACCGTGAAGCACCTGCATTTTCATCTGCTCGGCAAGCGCCGCCTGCTTTGGCCGCCGGGTTGAGGGAGGGGACGACGATGAGAGAAAAAGGCGTTCACAGCAGCATGATCAAGAGTCCCAAGGCATTGCTTTCCATCGCGAAAGCGGAGGCGCTCGGCGACGCCTGCTTTCGCCATATATTGACGCGCATAAGGCCCGGCGTTTCCGAAAAGGCCCTTGCGGCGGAGATCGAAAAATTCCTGACAGACAACGGCTCGCAGGGCCTCGCCTTTCCGACGATCTGCGTTTCCGGCGTTGGGACCAATGAGCCGCACGGCGTTCCGAGCGACAAGCGCATCGAACGGGGTGACTTTGTGGTTCTGGACTTCGGCGCGCGCATAAACGGATACTGCGGCGACATGACGCGCACCGTGGCCGTCGGCGAGGTTTCCGGCGAACAGGAAAAGGTGTACGACATCGTGCTGCGGGCGCAGGAGGCCGCAATCGCGGCGCTGCGCGCGGGCGCACACTGCAGCCTCGCAGACCGCGCGGCGCGGGAGATCATCGAGGAAGCGGGCTACGGCCCCTATTACGTGCACGGCACGGGTCACGGCGTCGGGAAGAAAGTGCACGAGAGCCCGCGCCTCAACGCGAAGAGTACCCACATTCTGGCAGAGGACATGCCCGTCACCGTCGAACCCGGCATCTACCTCCCGGACAAATTCGGCGTGCGCATCGAGGATCTGCTGATCGTCACGACATTCGGCGCGGTGAATCTGACGCATTCGGAGAAGCGGTTGATTGTTCTTTAGGCGACCCCCGGCCCTATATGCCGCCCGGCAAGAAAAAAGGTTTTTTATGTCAGTAATCAAGATCACACATCTTTCATTTAGCTATGACGGCAGCTGTTAAGGGCCGTGCGGGGAAAGAGGGAAAAAAACAAAGAGATGACTGAGAATGCAAAGGTCAGCCGTATCGGCGTCAAGGACATCGTCACCAAGCGGGTCGGCGTCCCGGCCGTCGTCGGCATGTTCTACGCGATGTGCTGCGCGGGCGCGTTCGGCATAGAGGAAATGATCCCGGAAACGGGACCCGGCCTCGCGATTGTCATGCTCGTCGCGCTGCCTTTCGTCTGGGCCTTGCCGTACAGCTACATCCTTGCGGAACTCGGAAGCGCGCGGCCCGTCGAGGGCGGCAACATCGTCTGGGTCAAGGAGGCGCTCGGCGAATTTTGGTTCGGCGTCATGGTCTTTGTCAACTTTCTGTGGGGTCTCGTCGCCAACACGGTCTACGTCGTGCTGGCCGTCAGCTATTTCGGGACGATTGTGGAGATCGACAGCCTGCAAGCCTATGTTATGAAAGTGGGGCTTATTCTCATATTTTTCATCATCAATCTTCTCGGCATCAAGGAGGTCGGCGCGGTCAACACGATCTTCTCCGTCTTCGTCATGGCCGCTTTCCTGATCGTCGCAATCGTCGGCTTCGCGAATTGGCATTCAAATCCGATGGAACCCTTTATGAGCGAAGCTTACGACGGGGCTGTTTTCCCGACGCTCGGCGCGGGCCTTGCAATCGGGCTTTGGATGTATTCGGGCTTCGACGAGATCAGCCTTGTGGCGGGCGAGATCAGGGATTCGCACCGCATCATTCCGCGGGCGCTTATGATCGTCATTCCGCTTATGATTGCAACCTATATCCTGCCGACGCTCGGCGGCCTTGCCTCGGTCGGCAATTGGGAGTTGTGGACGACGGATCCGGAGGGCCTTGGCTACCACAGCGTCTTGCAGAATTTCGCGCCGATGGGCTTCACGGTCTTCTTCATCATCGTTGCGGTGCTCGGGCAGTGTTCGATTTTCAATATGTGCATTGCCGTCGCGGCGCGCGCCTCGCTGATCCTGTCCGACGAGCATTTTGGACCGAAGAGCCTCGCGAAGCTCACGAGCAAGCGCGGCACGCCGTGGGTGAGCCTGCTCGTTGTCGTCGCCGTGACGACCGCGCTGCTCGGCACGCCGAGCAAGCAGAGCGATTTCACTTTCCTCGTGGTGCTGGATGTGTTCTTCAGCGTCATCGTCTGCGGGCTGACCGTCATTTCGGCCTATATCCTCAAGCGGCGCATCCCGGACAGCGAAGTCCCGTTTAAGGCGCCGGGCGGGCGGCCCATGCACAACATCATGGTCGGACTCTGTCTCTTTTTCTGCGTTGCGATGCTGCTGCTGAGCGGCACGGACTACTTCGTCGGCGGTCTGATCCTCATCCTGATGATTCCGGTCCTCTATTGTATCTGCAAGCGCGTTTGGAAAGGCGCTTCGGTGAAAGACCCCGAGAGCCATCTGATCGATCCGCGCACGAAGCTCGGCTTTGGCGACGTCACGAGGATCGGCGGCTATTTCGTCGGCTTCGGCGCGTTCGGCGTCGCGGGTCGCTTCTTTCTCGCGTGGCATGAGGGCGCATGGGGTCCCGGCTACGCGGTTCGCCCCGAGGATTTGGGGGAATGGGAGGCGGACGTCCTCGCGGACCTCCCGGAGCTGTCCGCGGCGCTCACGCGGCAAAACGGCCTGACCGACGGCAGCGTCTGGATTCCGGGCTATTACGAAGCGGAATACGAAACGGGTTTCTTCGCGAACTGGGACGGTATGCTCGCGACGATCCTGTGGATCGGCCTTGCCGCGATTGCGGCGGGCGTCGCACTTCTTCTCATAGGGAAGCGGCTCAGCGCGGACGACGCGCGCTTTCGCGCGCAGGCGCAGGCAGAAGCGCGGCAGGCCGCGCAGGCCGCGAAACGGACCACAAACGGCTAAAAGGCTTGACATCGCGGCGCGTATCGGGTAGAATATGCCTTGTTCCGATGCGATATGACAATGGCGGAAGCGCGTGTTCGCGCTTCTGTTTCGGATGAGATCGACGCGAACGCGCGTTGCGCAACAGCCGACCGGGAGGAAGCAATGTTCAAAAGTTTATCGGAAGAGCCGATTGCAGCGCTGCAGAACAGGCAGGCGCAGGCTTGGGAAGAGGCGGATCTGCTCGCCGCGTGCGTTGCGGCCCGCGAGGACGGACCGCGCTTCGTTTTTTATGAGGGGCCGCCGACCGCAAACGGCAGGCCGGGGATTCACCACGTGATCGCGCGCACGCTCAAGGACTCCGTATGCCGCTACAAGACCATGCGGGGCTGCCGCGTCAAGCGCAAGGCGGGCTGGGACACCCACGGTCTGCCCGTCGAAATCGAGGTTGAAAAGGAACTCGGCCTGCACGACAAGAAAGACATCGAAGCCTACGGGATGCGCGCGTTCAACGACAAGTGCCGCGAATCCGTATTCAAATACGAGGGCATGTGGCGCGAAATGAGCAAGCGCATGGCCTTTATGGCCGACATGGACAATCCCTACATCACGCTGAGCAATGATTATATCGAAACGGAGTGGTGGATCCTAAAGAAATTCTTCGACGCGGGTCTCATCTACGAGGGACACAAGGTGCTGCCCTACTGCCCGCGCTGCGGCACGGGTCTCGCTTCGCACGAGGTGGCCTTGGGCTACAAGGAGGTCAAGACCAACACCGTCGTCGCGAAGTTCAAAAAATCGGATGAGGATGCGTATTTCCTCGCGTGGACGACGACGCCCTGGACGCTCGCCTCCAATGTTTCGCTGACCGTCGGCCCGGATATGGAATACGTCAAGGCCCGCGTCACGGAGCCCGGCGAGCATTGCGGCTGCGTGTTCTACGTGGCGGCGGTCTTGGCGGACCGAACGCTCGGCGCGGGCAAATACGAGGTGCTTGCGCGCATGAAAGGTAAGGCGCTCGAGTATGCCGCCTATGAACGGCTCATGCCTTTCGTTGAAGTTGACAAGAAAGCATTTTATGTAACCTGCGCGGATTATGTGACGGCGGAGGACGGCACGGGCATCGTACACACGGCGCCGGCTTTCGGCGAAGACGACTATAACACGGGCCGGCGCTACGGCCTGCCCGTCCCGAATCCCGTGGACGAGGCGGGCAGATACACGCAGACGCCGTGGGCGGGCCGCTTCGTGATGGAGGACGGCCTCGATATTGAGATCATCAAGTGGCTGGCAGCCGAGGGCAAGCTCTTCGCCCGCGAAAAGACGGAGCACAACTATCCGCACTGCTGGCGCTGCGGCACGCCGCTGATCTACTACAGCAAGCCGAGCTGGTACATCGAGATGACGAAGCTCAAGGACGCGCTCGTCGAAAACAACGCCGGCATACGCTGGTTTCCTGATTTCGTCGGCGAAAAGCGCTTCGGCAACTGGCTCGAAAACGTGAACGACTGGGCGATCTCCCGCACCCGTTACTGGGGCGCGCCCATTCCCATCTGGCGCTGCGGCGATTGCGGGGACTTGATCTGCGTTGGCTCTCGTGAGGAACTCGTGCGCCGCGCGTCGGCGCCGACAGACGCGGGCATAGAGCTGCACCGGCCCGACGTCGACGCGGTGCGCATCCGCTGCGAGCGCTGCGGCGCTTTGGCGGAACGCATACCGGAGGTCATGGACTGCTGGTTCGACAGCGGCGCGATGCCTTTCGCCCAGCATCATTATCCCTTTGAAAACGCGGAAAACTTCGACGGGGAGCTGTTTCCGGCGGACTTCATATGCGAGGGCATCGATCAGACGCGCGGCTGGTTCTACTCGCTGCTCGCGATCTCGACCTTCGTCAAGCAGGCTTCGCCTTTCAGGAACTGCCTTGTGAACGATCTGATACTCGACAAGAACGGCAAGAAGATGTCCAAGAGCAAGGGCAACAGCGTCGATCCTTTCACGCTCTTCGATTTGTACGGGGCCGACGCGACGCGCTGGTATCTGCTCTACGCCTCGCCGTCCTGGTCGCCGACGCGCTTTGACGAGGAGGCCCTCAAGGAGCTTGCGGGCAGGTTTTTCGGGACGCTGCGCAACGTCTACCACTTCTTCGCGCTCTACTCGAACCAAGACGGCACAGACCCGCGCGGCTTCGATCTGCGCGGCGCGGTCCGACCGCAGCTCGACCGCTGGATCCTGTCGAAATACAACCGGCTCATTCTTGAGGTCACGGAGGAGATGGACCGCTACGATCACATGAGGGCCGTGCGCAAGATACAGCATTTCGTGATCGAGGACCTGTCGAACTGGTTTGTGCGGCGCGCGCGCCGGCGCTTTTGGGCCGAGCGCTTGGACGACGACAAGAAATCCGTATACGCGGCGACCTGGGAGGTGCTAAAAGGACTGTCGCAGCTGCTCGCGCCGTTCGCGCCTTTCCTCAGCGACGAGCTGTACGGCAAGCTGACGGGAGCGGAGGACTCCGTACACCTGTCGCTCTATCCCACGCCGGACGAGAGCCTGCTCGATGACGCGCTCGAAGCGCGCATGGACCTCGTGCGGGATCTCGTCGCCCTCGGGCGGGGCGCGCGCGAGAAAGAGCGCATCAAGGTCAGGCAACCCTTCTCGAGGGTCCTCGCGGATGGGAAATACAAGGCCCTGATCGGCGACATGGCGGCGCTGATCGAGGAGGAATTGAACGTAAAGGAGCTCGTGTTTGAGAGCGATCTCGGCAGATATATGGATTTCAGCCTGAAGCCGAACTTTAAGACCGCGGGACCCGTGCTCGGCGCGCGCATGAAGTCCTTTGCCGCCGCCCTCGCGCGGGCGGACGCGGCTGCGCTCTCTGCGGCGCTTTCGGCCGACGGATTTGCGGAACTCGCGGCGGACGGCGAAACGCTGCGCGTCGAAAAGGATTTCGTCGAACTGCGCATCCATGCGAAAGAGGGCTTTGCGGCGGCGATGGAAAACAACCTGTTCGTGATACTCGACACGAACATCACGCCGGAACTGCTGTCCGAGGGCCTTGCGCGCGAATTTGTTTCAAAGGTACAGCAGATCAGAAAACAGTTGGACCTCGCCCTGATGGACCGCATACGCATCGTCTACGCGGGCGACGAGGCGGTGCGCGCCGCCGTCGCGGCCCACGCGGCCTATATCGCAAAGGAAACGCTCGCGCTCGCGCTCGAGGAGGGCGACGCGGCCGCCGCGTGGGATTTGAACGGCCACGACACGGGCATAGACGTGTCCAAGCTCTGATGCCGCAGGAAAGGGCTTCCCTCAAGGATATGACGCGCGATGAACTGAAAGGCTTTTTCTCCGGTATGGGGGAAAAGCCTTTTCGCGCCGCGCAGCTTTTTCGGCATATGTACGCGCACCGCCTCTCCTCTTTCGAGGAAATGACGGATTTTCCGGCGGATCTGCGGCGCAGACTTGCGGAGACGGCGGCGCTGTTTGCGCTCAAGCCGCGCGAGGTCTTGGTCTCCCGGCCGGACGGCAGCCGGAAGTACCTGTTTGAAACGGGTGACGGCCATCTCGTGGAAAGCGTGTTCATGCGCTACGGGTACGGAAATGTCATCTGCGTTTCGTCGCAGGCGGGTTGTCGCATGGGCTGCGCTTTCTGCGCGTCGGGTCTCGGCGGTCTGCGGCGCAGCCTGCGCGCGGGCGAGATGACGGACCAGTTGCTGCTGGCGCGGCTCGACGCGGGTGAGGACATCGGACGCATCGTCGTGATGGGCGTGGGGGAGCCGCTTGACAATTTCGCTGAATTGAAGCGCTTCACAGAGACGGCGGGCGACGCGGAGGGGCTCGGCATCGGCCGGCGCCACATAACGGTTTCCACCTGCGGGCTGATT
>JAITAX010000164.1 GCA_031283865.1 Eubacteriales Family XIII. Incertae Sedis bacterium | reverse complement strand
CTCGGAGAAATCGTCGGGATGGACTCTTTCGTGCGCAGCGCGGCGCGGATCGCCTCCGTGACGAAAGCCGAAAGCGCGGCTTCGTCGTCGAAGCGCACCTCGCTCTTGGCCGGGTGGATGTTGACGTCGAGGCGTCCCTGCGGTACGCGCAGGAACAGGATCGCAAAGGGACAGTTTGCCGCGAAAGGCGTTTCCGCACAGCCCTCTGCCAGCGCCCGCTCTAAGAGCTTGTTGCGCACGGCGCGCCCGTTGATGAAGAAGAGCCGCCGGCTGCGGCCCGCGCGGCGCTGTGCGGCCGGCGACGCGATACAGCCGCCGAGGGAAAAATCTCCGTTCTCCGCGTCTATGGACAACAGCGCGCTCCCCGCCGCACCGCCGTAGAGCGTGAGGACATTCGCGCGCAGGTCCCCGCGCCCCGGCGTCGAGAACAGCACGGCGCCATCCGCGATCAGCCGGACGCGGACGTCCGCGCGACCGAGCGCCAGCGCGGAAAGCAGTTCCACGACGCGCGCGCCCTCCGCGCGGTCGCTCTTCATGAACTTCAGGCGGGCCGGCGTATTGAAAAAGAGATCGGCGACCACGACGGTCGTTCCATCGCCCGTTCCGACGGGTTTCTCGCAGACAATCTCGCCGCCCTCTATGCGCAGCATCGCGCCCGCGCTCTCCTCCGCCGTCTTTGTGTAGAGTTCGAGGCGCGAAACGGCGGCGATGCTCGTGAGCGCTTCGCCGCGAAAGCCGAAAGTGGCTCTGCGGTCTAAGTCCGCGAGTCTTCGAAGCGTGCTTGTGGCGTGGCGCAGGAAAGCGGTCCGCGCTTCGGCGGCGGGGATGCCCGCGCCGTCGTCGCTGACGCGTATCAGGAATTTGCCGCCGTTTTTGATCTCGACCGTAACCGTGCGCGCGCCGGCGTCCAGACTGTTTTCCACAAGTTCCTTAACGACGGAGGCGGGGCCTGTCACGACCTCGCCTGCGGCGATCTTCTCCGCGATCTGCGGGGGAAGCTCTAAAATTTGCTCCATTTAGTGATCCCTATCGGTTCAAATTGAATTTACTGAGCGTTCTGCGCCGCCTCTTTCAATTCTTCTAAGACGGAAAAAGCCTCTGAGGGCCTGATTTCCATCAAATCCAATGATTTTAACCTTTCCAACAAGGGATTCGGCGCAAAGCTGAAGAAAGAGAGCTGTTCCCCCGCCCCGTCGGAATCCGCGGGACGCTCCCCCGCTCCGTCCGTTTCGCCGAGGCGCGCGCGTCCCTCTTCGAGCGCGCGCAGCTTTGACTCAGCCGCTTCGAGCAGCGATCTCGGCACGCCCGCGAGCCCGGCGACGTGTATGCCGTAGCTCCGGCTCGCCCTGCCCGGCGCGATCTTGTGCAGAAATACGATCTCCCCGCCCGTCTCGTTGACGTCCACGTTCAGATTCACAAGCCCCCGCGTCTTGCCCTCAAGCTCCGTGAGTTCGTGGTAATGCGTCGCGAACAGCGTGCGCACGCGATTTTCATCGCTGCAGAGACGCTCCGCGACGGCCCACGCGATGGAAAGCCCGTCGTAGGTACTCGTCCCGCGGCCGATCTCATCCAATATGATCAGGCTGCGCGCGGACGCCGTGTTCAGGATATAGGCCAGCTCGCGCATCTCGACGTAGAAAGTGCTCTGCCCCTGCGCCAGATTGTCCGAGGCGCCGATGCGCGTATAGATGCGGTCCGCCACGCCTATGACGGCCTTTTCCGCAGGTACGAAAGAACCCGCCTGCGCCATGAGGGCGATCAGCGCCGTCTGCCGCATGTAGGTCGATTTTCCGGCCATATTCGGCCCTGTGATCAGCAGCATGGAATGCGCGCCGCGATCGAGCCACAGATCGTTGGACACGAAGACGCCGCCCGTGATCGTCTGCTCGACGACGGGATGCCTGCCCTTTTCGATCGCGATCACGTCCCCGTCGTTCACCTCGGGCCGCACATAGCCGAGTTTTTCCGCCGTTTCCGCGAAGGCGAGCAGCACGTCCAGCGCGGCCGCGGCGGCGGCCGCGTCTTGTATGCGCGCCGCATACGCGAGCAGGCTGTCCCTGAGGCCGCAGAACAGCTCGTATTCGAGCCGGTTGATCTTCGTTTCGGCGTTCAGCACGACGGCCTCCACCTCTTTCAACTCCGGCGTCACAAAGCGTTCGCAGTTGGCCAGCGTCTGCTTGCGTATGTATTCCTCGGGGATGCGCCCGAGGTAGGAGCGCGTGATTTCAATGTAATAGCCGAACACCTTGTTGTAGCCGACTTTCAGGTTCTTGACGCCCGTGCGCGCGCGCTCCGCGCCCTCCAGCGAGGCGATCCATTTGCGACCGCCCTGTATGGAGTGCTTCAACGCGTCCAGTTCCTCGGAATAGCCCTCGCGGATCAGACCGCCGTCTTTCAGCGCGTGGGGCGCGTCCTCGCGGACAGCCGCCGCGATCAGGGCCTCGGCTTCGGAAAGATCCTCCGTGGCCGCCGCGAGCGCTTGCAGCAAGGGCGCTCCCGCCGCGGACATCTCCGCTTTCAGATCCGGCAGCAGCGCCAAGGAGTTTCGCAGGGCGATCATATCCCGGCCGTTCGCGCCGCCGCAGGAGAGCCGGCCCGACAGTCGTTCGAGGTCGTACATGCCGCGCAGCAGCTCGCGCATGTTGTTGCGCGGCAAAATTTGCTCCAGCAGCCGGTCCACGGCCTCCAGGCGGGCGTCGATCTCCGCGCGCCTGTTCAGCGGCGCGCGCAGCCACTGCCTTATCAGGCGGCCGCCCATGGCCGTCAGCGTCCGGTCCAGCACGCCGAGCAGCGAACCCTGCACGCGTCCGCCGTACAGCGTTTCCGTAAGCTCGAGATTGCGAATCGTCGCCTTGTCCAGCGACATGCGCTCGTCCGTGGCGTAGACGCGCAGGCGGCGCATGTGCGAGAGGGTCTGCTTCTGCGTTTCGCGCAGATAGTACAAAAGCCCGCCGAGGGCCCGCGTAAGGCAGGGCTTTTCCGCAATGCCGAGGCCCTCCGTTCCGAGGACGCCAAAATGGTTCAAGATCAGGCGCTCGCAAGCCTCTTCCGCAAAGCGTTCCTCGGGCAGCGGCGTGATGTGGCGGATGCCGTTTTTGCGCAT
>JAITAX010000077.1 GCA_031283865.1 Eubacteriales Family XIII. Incertae Sedis bacterium | reverse complement strand
CCGCAGGATCGGCGACGGCGATGATATCCGCCCCGGCGTGAGCAAGGAGCTCATCCGTCCCGAGGACGCGCCGCAGCGCGTCGCGGAGGCGCTTAGGCTTTGCCCCGAGATCACGGTGGTCGGCATCGCCGGCCCCGGCGACACCCTCGCCACGGATCACGCCTGCAGGGCCTTCCGGGCGATCGGGGAGCGTTTCCCCGCGCTGATCCGGTGCATGAGCACCAACGGACTCCTGCTGCCGGAGAGGATTCAAGACGTGATCGAGGCCGGCGTTCGGACGCTGACCGTAACGGTGAACGCGGTGGACCCGATCATTTTGGATCGGCTCAACGGCGGAATAGTCTATCACGGAGAGTTTCTCACGGGAGAGGAAGCGGGCCTGATCCTGATTCGCAATCAACTGGAGGGCATCCGTCTGGCTGCGGAGGCGGGCCTGATCGTCAAGATCAACACCGTCCTCGTACCCGGAATCAACGATGACCACATCGGCGCCGTCGCGCGCGCCGCAGCGAAGCGCGGCGCGTCGATCTACAACATCATCCCGCTGATCCCGCAGCACAAGCTGGCGCATCTGTCCGCGCCGTCCTGCGCCGAGATCGACCGCGCGCGCGGCGACGCGGAGAACTTCATCCCCGTATTCCGTCACTGCCAACATTGCCGCGCGGACGCCGTCGGCTTGCTCGGCGGGAAAGATTTCGGCGGGCAAATCTATCGTTCACGCGCAGCCGAAACCTTTTCTCACGGATGAATTTTTAAAAGGGAGTATTTATGGGGCGTCGCATCGCTGTTACAACCACGGACAGACTTACAATCTTTCAGCATTTTGGCCGTGCGGAAAGCTTTCACATCGTCGACATCGAGGGGAAGTCCTACACCTTTGCAGAGGTGCGGCATACCGAGAGCGCCTGCAGAGAGGGCGGACACGACGAAACGCGCTTCGATGGGATTTTGGATCTGCTGTCGGACTGCGAGGCTGTCGTCACGGGGAAGATCGGCCCGGGGGCCGCAGAGTATTTGCTGCGCCGAGGTATGCGCGTGTTCGAGGCCCCCGGCGTCATCGAGGAGGTACTCAATGCCATCATCGCGCGGCATATGCCGGAGGAACCCGGCGATCAGCCCTCGATATAGACTTTCGGCAGGCGCTGCCCGAAGCCGCAGAGGATTTCATAGCTGACGGTTCCGGTTTTTTCGCCGATCTCCTCCGCCGAAATGCGCTTGTCGCCTTGGGCGCCCATGAGGATTACCTCGTCCCCCGGCGAAACGCCGGGTACATCCGTCACGTCGATCATGCACTGGTCCATGCAGATTGCGCCCACAATCGGGGCGTAGGCGCCGCGCACGATGACGCGCCCCTTGCCCGTGAGGAAGCGCGGCAGTCCGTCGGCGTAGCCGAGCGCCAGCGTAGCGATCAGGCTTTCCCTTTGGGTTGTGAATGTGCGGCCGTAGCTGATGGGGGTTCCGCGCGGAACCCTCTTTAAGTACGTGATTTTGGCCTTGACGGACATGACGGGCCGCAGCGGAAAATCCTCCGCTTTTGCGCCGGCGGGATGACAGCCGTAGAGTATGATGCCGGGGCGCACGGCATCGCAGAGGGCGTCCGGCAGCGCAAGGAGGGCGGCGCTGTTTGCTTGCGTGCGCATACCGGGGTCCACGCCCGCGCGCCGCAGGCGTTCGCAGAAAGCGTCGAAGCGCGCCGTCTGCTTTCGCGCGTAAGCCTTGTCCGGCTCGTCGGCTGTGGCAAAGTGGCTGAATATCCCCTGCAGGCGCAGGTGGGGGAGGGCGTGAATGCGCGCGGTTTCGGCGGCGCCGATCTCGTCCGGCGGCACGCCGATGCGCCCCATTCCCGTGTCGACGGCCACGAATACGTCCTTTTGCCGGCCTGCGGCTTCGGCGGCCCGCGCGATGGCGCAGGCGTTTTCGTAGGACGCGGTGACGGGGGTAAGCTCGTATGCCATCAGGATATCGCAGCAGTCGTCCGGCGTCAGCCCCAGTATGAGGATTGGACACGCGAAGCCCGCTTCGCGCAGGGCGACGGCCTCTTGCAGGGTACCCGCAGCCAAGATGTCCGCGCCGGTCTTCAGCAAGACCTTGGAAACGGGTACGGCGCCGTGTCCGTAAGCATCGGCCTTGACGACGGCGATAACGCGGCAATCCCCTGCTTTTTTTTTCACAAGCTGCATATTAAAGGCGAGCCGGCCCAAATCCACCTCGGTCCAGGCCCAGCGTAGGGTTTTGGAAAACATTGAAAATCTCTCTTCCGAAATGCGGTACTACGCCCGCGGATGCGCGCTGTCGTAGACGTTCTTTATACGGTTCTTGGAAACGCTCAGATAGATCTGCGTGGCCGTCGGCCCCTCATATCCCATAAGCTCCTGCAATGATTTCAGATCCGCGCCGTTTTGTATCATGTGTACGGCAAAAGAGTTGCGCAGTATCTGCGGCGTGATTTTTCGCTCGATGCCCACGGCGGCGGCGTATTCCCGGATCAGCTTCCACATGCCTTGACGCGTCATGCGGTCACCGGAATAATTCAAAAAGAGCGCCTTGTCCTTGGTGAGCTTGCCCCTGAGCAGCTTGGCGCGCCCCTCGAATATGTAGGTTTCCAGCGCGGCGCGCGCGAAGCGGCCGAGGGGGATGATGCGCGCCTTTCCGTGTTCGCCCGTGCAGGTGATGAAGCCCATTCGCAGGTTGACGTGCTCCAGATCGGCTTCCACCGCCTCGCTGACGCGCAGCCCCGTCGCATAGAGCAGTTCCAGAATCGCGCGGTCGCGAACGCCCTTTGCGCTGTCGTTCGGCTTGTCGAGCAGGGTTTCCACCTCTTCGAGGCTCAGATACTCGATATCCTTTCGCGCGATGCGCGGCAGTTTCATTTCGGTCGCGGGATTTTCCCTGCAATGCCCCTCGGCGAACATATATCGGTAGAAAGCCCGAATCGACGCCATTTTTCGGCTCACGGTCGCGGCGGATCTGCCGTCGTGCTTCAGGTGCAGGAGATAGGCGGCGACGTCGGCCTGCACCGCGTCGCCCGGCGCGAGGATGCCCCTTTCCGCCAAGAATGCGGCAAATTCGCCGACGTCTCGCACGTAGGCCGCTACGGAGGCGGCGGCAAGCTTCTTTGCCGCGCACAGATATTCCTTAAAATGTTCGCAGGGGGGGCTGCTTTCTTTCATGGCAATCGACTTTCCGAATCTGCGACGGCCGCGCAGCCGCGGGACGGCGCGGGGCGGCGGGTTTGCGATGGCGGCTATGGGCGCGGCTGCAGCGTTCCGGCCAATTGCCGCAGTTTGACCGCTTGGATGGCGATGATCGTTTTGGCGTCTTGAATCTCCCCGTTCGCAATCATTTCGAGCAGCTCATCGGGGCTGTAGGCATAGTTGTCTATGGCTTCGTTTTCGTCGAAGTCCGTTTCGCCGGGCGTGAGGTCCGTCGCCAGATACAGGTGGAGCTTTTCGGTCGAATAGCCGATGGAGGTGTAGAAAGCCATCAGATATTCGAGCCGCCCGGCCGTGTAGCCCGTTTCTTCCTTTAGCTCTCGCGCCGCGACGGCGCACAGGTCCGTTTCTCCCTGCTCCGTCTTGCCGGCGGGTACTTCGAGCATGGCAGCCTCCGCGGATTTGCGGAACTGCCGGACCATCGGCATCCTGCCGTCGGACGTGAGGGCCGCGACGGCGACGCCGCCGTTATGCTCGACGATTTCACGGTATGAGGTTCTGCCGTCCTTTACCGTCACCTCGTCGCGCCGCAGGTTTATGATGACACCCTCGTAAATGCGTTCCGTAGAGATTGTGTTTTCTTCCACTATCATACTTGCTTGCCTTTCGTTATGTAGCAATGCAATCTATTTGGTGAGCGCTTTCGATTTCTCGATGCAGGCCCGCATCGCTTCTTTTATATTGTCCGCAAAGCCGTTTCGCAGCAGCGCGTTCACGGCTTCTATCGTGGTTCCGCCCGGAGAACAGACGTTTTGGCGCAGCGTGAGCGGGTCGACGCCTGTTTCGAGCACCATTTTCGCCGCGCCGAGAACGGCCTGCGCCGCGAATGTCCGCGCCTGCGCCGCGTCCATGCCGGCCTCCGCCGCGCCCTCCGCAAGGGCGTCGATGAACATGTATACGTAGGCCGGACTGCTGCCCGATACGCCCGTCACGGCGTCCATCAGGGTTTCATCCGCAGG
>JAITAX010000040.1 GCA_031283865.1 Eubacteriales Family XIII. Incertae Sedis bacterium | reverse complement strand
CGTTTGAGTAGTTTCGATTGAAGTATCTGAGTAGTAACCGGAAATGTTAAATTTCGCGCTTTTTGCCATCACGCAATTGACATTTACCCGCTCTCATGAGAAAATACATATAAAGGCATACACCCAAGGAAATGTATCATATGAAGTTCTTATAGGAGTCGCCGCCATGAAACCACAAAGGACTTTCTCATCCGCGCATACCGCACCGCGCCGCGTCTTTGCCGCACTGCTCGCTTCGGCGCTTCTGCTCACGCTCACGCCGGCGATTCCGCCGCCCGCAGCCTCGGCTGCGGAATCCATCGAACGCACGGTATTCCTCGACGTGCGGCCCGGCGGCTTCAACGCGGGCAACACCTCCGTCGGGCTGGACAAGGCGATCAAGCTGACGGGCTATTCCTCCTTGGTCACGACGGGCGCGCACGCGGGATCGATCAACGTCTCGCCGACGAGCAGGTCCAAGGGGGGCGCGGCCTTTCTGTCGCGCCGCATCTATTCCGAAACGGGCTTCTCCGCCCTGTTTCAGATTCAAATGGGAACATACGTCGCAGCCACGGGCTACGGCGCGGCCGACGGCTGGTGCTTCGTCGTCGCGAGGGATTCAAACACCGTCGGTGTGAGCGGCGGGAACATGGCGTATACGGGCATCAAGAACAGCTACGCCTTTCTGTACGATACTTTCTACAATCCTGCATATCCGAAAGGGAACGCCGCCGCGTGCCATCCCGCAGACAAGGTGCCGCTTGTATCGAGAGGCGAAGACGGCATCAGGAACGAGGCGGAGGATCAAGCGGGAAGCGTTTTATACGCGCCCGCATCGGGCATAAAATACAACAACGCGGAAAATTACACCATCTACGGCTGGGTGGATTACAACTCCAAGGACGGCACAATGAAGTTCTACCTGAACGACACGCCGACAAAGCCCGCAGACCCCATTTCGATAATAAACGCAAACATCGAGGAGAAGCTCGGCAGCCAATACTACATCGGCTTCACCGCCTCCGCCGGCGGCTCTTTTCAAGAAACTTTCCTGCAGCAGTTCTACGTATTCAACGAATACGCGCCGAGCGTGCAATTCAATGCCGCCGGTAACAACATCATCCTGTCCGAAGACAGCCCGAACGCTGAGATCGTGGAGGACTACACGCCGCCGACACCGCCCGTGATCGCGCAGCAGACGGAGGGCATGACGCCCACGCTCATGCGCTTCACGATGGGCGGCTCGGAGGACCGGAACGGCGTGCGGAAATACCAATACAGAATCGGCGCCGATCCCGTATGGCATGATTACGCCGATGCGGACGACGGCCATTTCATCCTCGACGGCTCACAGGCCGTCGCGACGCCCATAGTGCAGGGCGGCGGCGTCACGGTATACGCCCGCGCCCTCGACTCCGGCGGGAACATCTCGGAAGAAACCGCAGCGGAGCTGCGGTACACCGTCACGCCGAAACCGGCGCTGACCGCGCCCGCAAACGGCGCGACAAACGTATATCCGGAGAACGCGCGGGAGATCGTCCTCTCCTTTGCGAGCGAAATCAACGCGGTGACGGTCGGAAGCGTGGCGGTCCGCGACGGGACAAACGATATTCCGTTCGCGGGCGGCCACGTCATGCCGAACGATCCGCGCTGGGACGCCTCGCACGGCAAGCTGACGCTGCCTTTCCTGGGCGCCGTAGACTACGGCAAGACCTATACCGTGACCGTCAGCGGCTTTGTGAACACCTCAGGCAACGCGATGAATCCCGCGACACAAACTTTCACATTCTCCACCATCGGGCGCGAGGCGACGCCGGCCGCCGGCATCGATTATGCCAACGAAAGGCTGACGGGGCTTGCCGCGGGTACGGTCTACCGAATCAACGGCGGCGAGTACACGGCGGCGGCGGGCGGGATTGCCATAGACGACGCTTGGTTCGGTTCGCAGATCGAGATCGTAAAGCCCGGCACGGCTTCCTCCGCCGAGAGCGCGGCGCAGGCGCCCAATATACCCGCGCGCCCCGCCGCGCCGCAGATCGCGAGCATACCGGGCTACATCACGGGTACGGACGGGGGCATGGAATATGCAACATCGGCGTCCGCGAGCGCGTGGGCGACTTGCGCCGCGGGTTCGACGCCGCTCACGGACGGAAGATACTACGTGCGGTACAAGTCGACGGCGAGCGCGTTCAAGAGCGCGGCGACGGCGGTCGATGTCGCGGCGCAGACCTTTACGCTGAATGTGACCGCGCCGACTTTCGTCGCCGTATCCGCAGGCTATGCGCCGGTCGGCGCGCAGAATCTCAGCATCCGCAGCAGCGGTAACACGGCGGCGACGATCACGGGCGTCAGCTCCTCGGAGCCTTTGAAATTCACCGTGGGCGGAAGCGGAAGCGGCGTCGCCGCCGGAGGGAGCATAGCCACGTGGACGGTACAGCCCGCAACGGGCCTGCCCGTCGGCGTACACACGGCGACGGTCACGGTCGCCTATACCGGCGGCAGAACGGCGACGGCGCAGCTGAGCCTCGCCGTGCGCGAGGCGACGCCCGCTGTCGTCATAGATTATGCGAACGAACAGCTTAAGGACTTTGCACAAGGCGCGCTCTACACGGTGAACGGCGTGTCGCGGACGACGGGCGCGGGCAAGATGGAGATCACGAACGATCAACTCGGCGCGACGCTCGAGATCGTCAAGACGAACGCGAACACGGCGCTGAACAGCTTGCCGCAAAGCCTACCCATACCCCCGCGCCCGGCCGCGCCGACGGGTGTCTCGAAGGTTGATGAAGTCTACGCGGGGGAGAACGGCAGTCTCACGGGCATTGTTGCGGCGGGCATGGAATACCGGCACGCCGGCGGCGCGTGGCAGAACGCTGCCGAAAGCGTGATCGCGGGCCTCGCGCCCGGCGTCTACCAAGTGCGGACGAAAGCGACGGACGGGAGCTTCTGCGGCGCGGCCGCGCAGTATACGATAAAGGCGAGCAAGAATTACAAGGTCACGGTTTTTGCAAGTCCTCCGCCTACAGATGCGGCAGACCGAGGCGCAGACGGCAGGAGCGATACGAAATACATCACTCTGACTTTCGACAAGACCGTCGCGGGGCTGACGTCGAAATACGTTGAAATCAATGAAATTTCGAATGCCGTCGTCACAAGCGTCACGCCGGAGAACGGGACGACGCCGAACACGCAGTGGCGCGTCGGCATAAAGGTTCTCAAAAACAAGGAGGACGCAACCGTAAGAATATTCAATTGGACGGACGCCGCCGGCAATATGTATACGGTGAATACGACAAGTCCCGGTTATGTCGAGCCGTCCGTCACGGTATACAAGGCTGTGCCGGAAACTACGCCGGCCGCCATACTGAACTATCAGGATGAAACGTTTACGGGGCTTGTCACGAATGCGCGCTATGCGATCAACGGCGCGGAACGGCAGGCGACCGGCAGCGAGCTTTCGATTACGGAATTTATAGAAGCGGCAGGCACCGGCACCGCGACTTTCACGCTCAGCGTCGTGAAGATGGGCGGAGAGAAGACGGTGGACAGCGAACCGCAGATCCTCGAACTGCCCAAGCGCCTGCCCGCGCCGGCGGGAATCGCAGCCGTACAGCCGGCGGAACCGGGGCTGAACGGCAAGATATCGGGCGTGAACGGCACGATGGAATATCGCGCATCGTCCTCAGCCTCTTGGACGCTTGTAACAGGTAACTCCATCGATAATCTCTTGGGTACATACTACGTGCGCACAGCCGCAAGCACCGTAGCACCTTTTGCTTTCCACAGCAAACCCGCTTCTGTGACGATCTGCACCTATGGCGCCATAGACTTCGGCGATGTATACGAGGGCTATGCGCCGGTTGGCGCGAAAACTGCCCCCTCCGTCACCGATGCCGTATCCGCGGCATTGACGGGCACAAACGCGGATTGCTTTGTGACAAGTGCGGCGATAGCGGTGATGCCCAAGGACGGCCTGTCGGCCGGCAAATACACAGCCACGGTGGAATTTAAGAACGCGAGCGACGCCTCACTCGGCCAATATGATATCTCATTCGCAGTGCACAAAAAAGCGGAGATCCGTTCCGCAACTCCGTCCGTCAACACGACCACCGGACTTACGGATTCCGTAACGATCAGCTTCGAGCACGCGATAGCTCTCGACTACAGCGACGTCGTCGTCCAAGGCGGCGCGGTAAAGACCGGCAATGATTTCACCGCTGTAAGCGGCGACAAAAAAACCTACACCCTCGCCGTCACGCCCCTGCTGAGCGCGGCGGACGGCGCGGCGATAAAGATCAAGATCAATCTGGAAAGCAATAACCTGAAAGACGACTACGCTTACCAGCTTGCGCGGTCGGGCGGCGAAGCCTTGGCGAGCAACGAGGAGGCAAGGGTGCGCATCCCGCGCGCAATCGAAAGCGCGTCCGTGACGCCGAATGTCGCCGGCTTCTCCTCCGGCGTCCTGCAGTTCACGCTGAAGCGCGGCACAGCCGGCAACCCGTACTACCCGATCAACGTGGACGCGATAGAGGAAAAACCGAGTTCACCCGATCCCTATTCGGGAAAAATCAAGATACGGTACAAGGACAGCTCGGATGAACTGACGGGGAAAATCACCGAAGTGGCGCGCGTGGACGCGGATCTGTCCCCGGATGCGACTACCGGCAAGCTGCGGGGATACACCTACCGCGTGCTCTTCATTCCCACAAGGGCCGGCGAGGTGGAGATCTTCCTGCCCGGCTTCGGCATAAATGAATGGTTCCCCGTAGAGAACGCAATTGTCAAGGAGGCTCATTCTTTCTCGGAAGCGAGCTATTTTCTGAGCGAAACCGGGCGAAATTTCCTGACGAGCCTGTCGGACACGCACCAGAATCTGTCGGCCATAAATTTGGATCCGTCGAATGACCCGAACGCACGCCCCTACGCCGCGCCCGCCTACACCCTGCGCTTGGACAAAGAGTCCGATGATTGGACGCTCGAAGCGTTCTACGTCGACGGCCGCCGGCTTACGGAAAAGTCTTACCCCGGCCCGAACGACGATCCCGCGACGTATTTTACTGTGGGGAATGAGACGAATAGGCCGTATATTTTCGACGGTGACCCCAAAAGCAACCTTGCGAAGCAATTGACCGTCACGCTGCCGGCCGGCTGGACGAACAAAAACGGCACGCACACATTCCACGCGGTACTGAAAAAAAACAGCACTGCTGAATACTCCGCCGCCATCGGAAAGATCGAGATCAGCGGCATCGTGCCGATCTATACGCTCACCGTCGAAAACGGCACGGGCAGCGGCGAATATCCTGCGGGCGCGCGCGTGCAAATCGCGGGCCGGGAACCCGCGAGCGGTGAAGCTTTCGTCAAATGGACGATCACCCTGCCGGAGGCAAGCGTATCGCTGCTGCGACCTCCGACCGCGAGGATCGCCACGATCACAATGCCGATGGAGGACGCGACATTCACGGCGAACTACGGCGCGGCGCCGATCTGGGGAATATCGCTCGATGCGGCGACGCTCGCGTTTCCGACCGCGAATTACGGTTACGGCGCCGTCGCGCCCGCGACGATAAGGGTCACGAACACGGGCAGCCGGCCGACGGGCAGGCTGGCGGCGGAGCTTACGGCGGGCGACGCGGACAGTTTCACGCTCTCGAGCGGCGTGATCGACAGCATAGCCGTCGGCGGTTCCGCGACATTCACCGCCGTGCCGAAGCAAGGGCTCGCGAGCGGAAGTTATGTCGCCACCGTGACGGTCAGCGGCGACGCGACGCAGTACGGCGGCAGCTTTGAGAAGACCGTCGCGCTGTATTTTACCGTCAGTTCTGCGGGAAGCGCATTTGCGCCCTCGACGGACGGCTACTTGCCCGAGACAAAACCCGAGCCGGCGTCCGAAGACAATGGCGCCCCGGACGCGGGCGGCGTCAATCCCTTTATCGACGTGCACGCGGACGACTGGTTCTACGACGATGTGGAATACGCCTACGAACGCGGCCTGTTCACCGGAACGAGCGAGAACACCTTCTCGCCGGCCCTGCCCATGACGCGCGCCATGTTTGTGACGGTGCTGTACCGGCTCGCCGGCAGTCCCGGCGGCGGCGAAGAGGCAATCTTTACGGACGTGATGCGCGGGACTTGGTACGCCGAGGCTGTGGACTGGGCGGCGCAAAACCGCATCGCGGACGGCATAGGGGACCGGCTCTTCGCGCCGGACGCCGCGATAACGCGCGAGCAGATGGCCGCGCTGCTGCTCCGTTACGCGCGGCCGGCCGAAAGGAAGCTGCCCGTCCTGCGGCCTTTCATCGCCTTTGCGGATGAGGGCGACATTTCCGAATACGCGTCCGAAGCGATTGAGACACTGTATTGCGCGGGGATCATCAACGGCAGACCCGGCAATCTCTTCGATCCCAAGGGCATCGCCACAAGGGCCGAGGTCGCGGCCATGCTGCACAGGTTTATGGAGGCGACGAAAACGGCGGCGGCGACGGAAACGGCGGATTAAAAACCCTTTAACCCCGCCATGCGCCGGCAAACGAAGAAAGCGGCAAGGGCCGCGTGAGGTAAATTGAAACATGCCAAAAATGCCTGATTTCACAAGAGAGGAAGCGATGGCGCTGCTCGAGGAATACAACAAAGAGGAATTTCACCTGCGGCACGCGCTGACGCTGGAGGGCGTCATGCGGTATTTCGCCGAAAAGTTGGGCTACGCGGAGGAGGCCGATTTTTGGGCGCAGGTGGGGCTCCTGCACGATCTGGATTTTGAACTCTACCCGGACGAGCACTGCATCAAGGTACAGGAGCTTCTCGCGGCGCGCGGCGCGAGCCACGAATTGATTCGCGCAATCGCGAGCCACGGCTACGGTCTGTCGCCCGCGGGGTACGCGCCGGAACACGAGATGGAAAAGCTGCTGTACGCCGCCGACGAGTTGACGGGCCTCATCTGGGCCTGCGCCATCATGCGGCCCTCGAAGAGCGTGCAGGATCTGGAGCTGAAGTCCGTGAAAAAGAAATACAAGACCCTGAATTTCGCGGCCGGCTGCTCCAGGGAAACCATCGAGCGCGGCGCGGCCATGCTGGGCTGGGAGCTTGACCGCCTGATCGACGAAACGATCCTCGCCATGCGCAGTTGCGAACAGTAGCGCAGCGCGCGCGGGCGCGGCTGTGAACGCCCGCAAGCGAAACAAGGCCCCGGCGCGGCGCGCCGGGGCCTTGGCTATTCTCTCTTTCGCAGCCGCACGCCGCGATTCGACCGGAACGCGCTATGCTTTCGCGAGGGATTTGGCAGCGGTCAACTCGTCGATAAGCCGCACCAAATTCGCGATTTCAGGCTTCGATATCTGCGCGTCCGCGCCGACCTCCTTGCCTTTCAGCTTCATTTCCTCGTTAATCAGCGATGAAAACAGGATCACGGGGAGCGTTTTGAGTTCCGGATCGGTCTTGATCAGCTTCGTCAGGTGGTGCCCGTCCATGCGCGGCATCTCGATGTCGGAGATCACGCAGGCCACGTGCGTGTCGACGTCGCCCTCGTGCTTGGCCTCTTCAAGGAAATCGTAGGCTTCCTGCCCGTTGTCGGTCTTGATCGTATTCACATAGCCCGCCTTGTGCAGCGACTCCAAGATCATCTTCGAAAGCAGCATGGAATCCTCCGCGACCAAGATCGGCAGATTCGAGCGGTTGCGCGGCCCGAGCTTCTCTATGTCGGAGACCTGTATGCCCGTCAAAGGCGCGATCTCCGCCACGATTTTCTCAAAGTCGAGTATCGTGATCAGCCGGCTGTCGTACTCGGCTATGCCCGTGGCAACGCCCTCGCCGCCGCCGTAGATCACCGTGTCGGGCTTCTTGATGTTGTTCCAAGAGATCCTGTCGATGCCGACCACGGAATGCACGTGAAAACCGATCACCTGACTGTTAAATTCCGTAATCATGAATATGTCGCGCTCAACGTAGTCGGACGCGCCAAGACCGAGGTATTTTGCCAGATCGATGACCGTAATCACGTCCTCGCGAGGCTTGAATATCCCCTCAATCGCGGGATGCGCGTTCTGCATCGGCTTCAAGGGCGAGAACTTCATGATCTCGCGCACCTTGGCCACGTTGATGCCAAAAATCTCACCCGCAATCGTGAACTCCATGATTTCAAGCTCGTTCGTGCCGGACTCCAGCAGTATGTCGGTTTGCATAAACGAATTTCCTTCCATATCGGTCGCCGTATTCCTTTCCGGATTCTTCTTAACGACGGCGCGGCTCCGCGCCGATGTATCTTTCCCTCAAAGGTCAAATCTACTATTATAGTACAACAAAAAATCAAATTCTGCAAGGGTTGATTTTCAGTTACTACTCACCCACCACGCAAATTTC
>JAITAX010000096.1 GCA_031283865.1 Eubacteriales Family XIII. Incertae Sedis bacterium | reverse complement strand
CCTCCGTTCTGAGCAAATCCAACGGCATCGAGCATACCCTGCTGAGCGTTACGAGTTGGGGTTCAAGTTGGAAGCTCATCGCGCGTGCGGACGTCGGGATTGCAAGCCCCGCCGATTTGAAAGGAAAGAAGATCGCCTATACGCGCGGGGCATCGCCCCATATGTACGTGATCCGCGTGTTGGGAGAGGTCGGACTCACGTTTGACGACATCGAACCGATCAACACCACCGTCCCCGAGGGCGTCGCCGGCATCGTCAGCGGCACCATCGACGCGACGGTTGTCCTCGGAGGGCAAGAAGCCGACCTTGTGAAAGACGGCAGCGCCGTCGTCATCCACAACGGTTTTATCGCCGACAAGGACACTTTCTATGAGCCTGCTGTCTTCATAGGCCGAACGGAGGCATACGAAGCGGCGCCCGAAGTGGCCGTTGCCATTCAAAAGGCGCTGCTCAAGGCCAAGGACAAGGCAAAGTCCGATGTGGACGAATATTTCCGGTTGCAGGCCGAACGCTCGGGTTATCCGCTTGAGGTCGTCCTCGAAACGGCGGAACGCGACATCAATGTGTCGACCCCGCTGAATTTGGACGCCAAGTATATCGATTCGTTAAAAAAAATAGAAGCTTTCCTGCGTGAAAACGAACTGATTACCGGAACGGTGGACTTCGACATTTGGGTAGACGATTCTGTGGTAAAGACCGCCGAAGCGGAATATGCCGGTGAAAAATAACGACCGCAGGGCAACAAATAAGATGGCATGGACGCTGTTTTCATTGATATTGCCTCTCTTGATACTGTTCGCGTGGCTGTACGTGACCGGTGAAGCCTTGGTTCCGGCCTTGCTCCTGCCGAAACCGAGAATCGTTTTGAATGAATTTATCGTGCAGTTGACGGTCGGAACCATCATAGAGGACATTTCGATAAGCTTCGGCCGCATTGTCAAGGGCTTCGGCTTGGCGGTTTTGTTCGGGGGCGGACTTGGCATCATAATGGGCATGTTCGTCCCCGCCGAACGCTTTTTCTCTCTGACATTTACCTCCATCCGCCAGATTCCCATGATGGCGTGGGTGCCCTTGCTGGTTATGTGGTTTGGGATCGGGGAAGCGAGCAAGGTTGCGGTGATCTTGATGGCGGCCTACTTCCCTATTCTTATGAATACCTCAAGCGGAATCCGTCGGACCGACCCCAAGCTGATCGAGGTCGGGCGGATGTACCGGCTCACGCCGTGGCGCATGTTTGTGAAGATATATCTCCCCTCGGCCTTGCCGAGTATCTTCGTCGGCTTGAAGTTGGGCCTCAGCATCTCGTGGATGGCCGTTGTGGGCGCGGAAATGATTGCGGCTTCCAGCGGTATCGGCTTCCGCCTGAACGACGCCCGGGCGCTTATGCAGTTTCCGATTGTATTCTGCGGCATGTTTGCCATCGCCATCGCCGGCGTGTTGATGGACTGGGTTTTGACTTTGATTTCGCGGGCGGCCGCGCCGTGGGAAAGGAAAAGGTGAAACGTATGGCCGGCGAATTGCTGATCGAGCATCTGTCAAAATCCTTTATGACCGCCGACAAGCAAGCCCTCAGCGTACTTGAGGACATCAATCTCAGCGTTGAAAACGGTGAGTTTGTCGCCATCGTCGGCCATTCGGGATGCGGGAAGAGTACGCTTTTGAAAATCATTGCGGGTTTGGAAGACGCGGATGCGGGAACGGTCAGCATCGGCGGGCGCATCCTCACCGGGCCGGGTCCCGACAGGGGCATGATCTTTCAGGAGCATCGCCTGCTTCCGTGGCTCACGATCGAGCAAAACGTAACCTTGGGTTTCGAGGGCAACACGCGCAAAGAGAATTTCGAGATTTCGGACCGTTATCTCAAGCTCGTCAAGCTGGAGGGCTTTGCCAAGGCTTATCCGGCCGAACTCTCCGGCGGCATGAGCCAAAGAGCGGCCATTGCGCGCGCGCTGGCGACCGATCCGCAGATGCTTCTTCTCGATGAGCCTTTCGGCGCGCTGGATGCTTTAACCAAGATCGAGATGCAAAAGGAGATCATAAAAATCCGCCGTGAAAACCGAAGCACCATGCTCATGGTGACGCACGATATCGAGGAGGCGGTGTATCTCGCGGATCGCGTGGTTGTAATGACGAGCCGTCCCGGTAAGGTTAAAGACATTGTAAAGATCGAGTTGGCGGAACCCCGCAACAGGGGCAGCGCCGATTTCGCATGGTACAAGCAGCGAATCCTCGTTCATTTCTTTGATGACGATGAGGAGAAGATTCCGGAGTTCACCATTTAACGGCATATTGATTTTATCGGGTATTCGTGTATACTGGTATCTGAGCCGGCTCGCCCGGCTCCGGGCGCGGAGCGCGCAAGCCGTTGAGCAAATGCCGGGCGGCGGCGTCCATACCCGTCTGTCCGAGAAAAAGCGAAAAGCGAAGAGCGGAGATGCGCCATGAACGTACTGTTTGTCGATGCGGATAAGGAGTTACTGGAGAGCTACGGCGGCTGGCTGTGCTGGAGCACGCTGTTTCACTGTACGCCGGCGAACGCATACGACAACGCTTCGGCCCTGACGATGCTGCGGCTGCGCCGGTTCGATTTGCTGATTACGGAGGTTTCCGGCGGCGGCGTGAACGGATTGGCGCTCTTGGAGGAGGTCTGCCGCGACAAGCTTGCCGCCTGCGTCGTTTTTCTGGCTAAGCGGGGCAGCTTCTCCGTGGCGCAAAAGGCTATGCGCTGCCGCCTGTTCGACTATTTGACGAAGCCTGTTTCGGAGAAAGAGATGCAGGGCGTGATCCTGCGCGCCGCCGAGCATTGCGGTTTCGCGACGGACGAGCCATCGGGCAACGCGCTCGCGCGCAACGCGGTCATCCACGGCCTCTTGCACGGCAAGCCTGAAAGCGTCGACCTCTTCCGCATGGAAATACAGAAAGAAAAAGACGGCGCCGGCTTTTACGCCAACGTCATCTCCGCGATCTATCAAAACCTGCCTTGGCTTGCGAATTTCTTGGAGATGAGTTCCCTTCGCCCGGCGCGGGAGGACCGGGAACTCTGCGTTCGCAATATCGAGGCACTGTTTTGTCTGCTCAGGCTCCTGCTGCCGGAGCCGGACGACTGCACGATCTACAAGATCAACAATTACGTGCTGAACCGCATCGACGGCAAGATCGATTCGCGTTCCATCGCCGAAGCGTTTTTCTTCAATTATTATTACTTGAGCAGCATGTACAAGGCGAAAACCGGCGTGAACTTGCAGAAGTACATCACGACCGCGCGCATGATGCGCGCCTGCTTCTTGATTCGCAATACGCGGCGGCGCATCTACGATATCGGCGGCGAGCTGGGCTTTCAAGGCGGCGAGCATTTTTCGGGCCGGTTTCGGAAAGTCTTCGGCTTCTCCCCCTCCGCTTTGCGCGCCCGCGACGCGGCGGAGGGGCCGATCCTCCCGCTTGCGGCGGCGGCGCGCGGCGCGCCGCCGCCCCTGTCCCTCTCGAGCCGGAGGAAAGCGTGATGGCGAAATCGCTTCGCCGCGCGGCCCTGTGCGCGCTCTTGGCAGCGCTTTTTCTGTTGCAGGGCGCCTGCGGCGCGCCTGAGGACGCGGAGGGGACCTTGCCGGCCCGGCCGGAGCGCGTCGTCGCGCTCACGTCCTCGCTGGCGGATCTGTGGTTCAGCGCGGGCGGCAAGCTCGTCGCAACGACCTCGGACCTTGCGGAACGGGATTTGGATTGGGATACGGAAAGCCTCCCCGTAGTGGGCGGTGCCGTATACATCAACGAGGAATTGATCTTGGCCGAAGAGCCGGACCTCGTCCTGCTGAGCCCGACGATTCCCACGCATGTGCAGCTTGCAGAGGCGCTGCGCGCGGCAAATATCCCTTTCGTGCGGGCGAAAGCGGACAGCTTTGACGAATATCTGGCGCTTCTCGAGCAATTCACCGCGCTTACGGGCCGCGCGGACCTGTACGAGACGAACGGCCTTGCGCAGCAGACGCGCATCGAGGCCCTGCTCGCGCGGGTTCCGCAAATCCCGCAGGAGCGCCGCCCGAGCTATCTGCTGCTGCGCGCAAGCTCTTCGGAGGTGAAAGCCATTGCGGGCGGCCATACCGTCTGCACGATTGCGGAAGACTTAGGCGCCGTCGGCGCGGCCGATTCCGAAAACGCCGTCTTCAAGGAATTGAGCTTGGAGGGCGTCTTGGCGCTGGACCCCGATTACATCTTCGTCGTCATACTGGGCGCGGACACGGAAGCCGCCGCGGCCGCGCTCAACCGCACGCTGACGGCCGGCCCGCTGTGGGGGCGTCTGAAAGCGGTGCAAACCGGCCGCTTTGCCGTGCTGCCCAAGGAATTGTTTCATTTCAAACCCAACCGTCGCTGGGGAGACGCTTATGAAGAACTCGGCAAGATACTGTACCCGGATATTTTCGGCTGAGGCCCCGCGTGCGCCGCTTTTCGCGATCATACCGGCGGCGCTGACGGCAGGGCTTATGATCTGCAGCCTCCTGATCGGCGCCGTGCGGATTTCGCCGGCCGAGGTGCTGGCTTGGGCGACGGGCGGCGCACTGCCCGCGCGGTCGCGGCTGCTGCTCTCCCTGCTGCGCTGGCCGCGAACGCTGGCCTGCGCGCTGTGCGGCGCCGCCCTGTCCGTATCGGGCCTGCTGCTGCAAAACGCGCTCGGCAATGCCTTGGCCGGGCCTTCGACAATCGGCGTGAACGCCGGCGCGGGCCTTTGGTTCGTGATCGGCGCGCTGCTCTTCCCGCATGTCCCCGCGGTCCGAAGCGCGGCTGTGCTGCCGGGCGCCATGGGCAACGCCTGTCTTGTCATGCTCATCTCCCGCAAAGCGGGGGCCTCGCGCTTGACAATCGTGCTGGCCGGCGTGGCGCTGTCCGCCTTTTCGACGGCCATCATCGACGCGATTGTCACGCGCCGGCCTGATATCCTCGTGGATCGCGCCGCGTTCTCCATCGGCGGTTTCGCGGGCGTCGTCACGATGCGCGGCGTGACGCTCGCGCTTCCCTGTTTCTGCGCGGGGTTTGCGGGCGCGATTTTCTTGGCGGGCCGGCTCGATATCCTGCGGCTCGGCGACGAAGTGGCGCTTTCCCTCGGACTTCCCGCGCGCGCAGTTCGTCTGGCCGCCGTGCTGTGCGGCGCGGCGCTGGCTGCGGGCGCGGTGAGCATCTGCGGCATGATAGGCTTTGTCGGACTCATCGTACCCCATATCGTGCGACGCATTTCACGCAGAAACGATGCGGACGGGCGCACGCTCCCCCTCATCGCCGCCGCGGCGTTCACGGGCGCGGCCTTGGTGCTGCTCTGCGATCTGTCGGCGCGAACGCTCTTCGCGCCCTATGAGTTGCCCGTGGGAATACTGCTCTCCTTTCTGGGCGCGCCCTTTTTCCTATACCTGCTCATGACGGGGAAGCGGGGCCGCGTCCTCTCATGAGCGGGCGCGCGACGATGCGGATCACGCGTTTGGAAGCGGGCTACGGCAGGGAATGCGTGCTTAGGGGCGTGGATTTTTCCCCTGCGGCCGGGGCGCTGACGGTGCTGGCGGGGCCGAACGGCAGCGGAAAATCCACGCTGCTGAAAGTCATGGCCGGCCTGCTGCCGCCGCGCGCGGGTGCGGTGGACTGCGACGGGCGCTCCCTGTACGCGCTTTCCCGCAGGGCGCGCGCGCAGTTGGTGGGCTATTTCCCGCAGACGCGGCCCCTGCCCGAACTGACGGCGCGAACGCTGATCGCGCACGGGCGCTACCCGCACCTGCGCTTCGCGGGCAGCCTGACCGAGCGGGATCGCGCGCATATAGCGCAGGCGGCGGCGCTGACCGGCACGGAGGCGCTGTTGGACAAGGATGTGGCCGCGCTCTCCGGCGGGCAGCGGCAAAGGGTCTATCTGGCTATGTTGCTGGCGCAGGACACGGAGATACTGCTCTTGGACGAGCCGACGGCTTTTTTGGATATACGGGCGCAGCTGGATGTGCTGGATATCCTCAAGTCCCTGCGGCGCGCGGGCAAGACGATCATCGCGGCCCTGCACGATCTGCAGCAGGCTTTTTCCTTTGCGGACCGCCTTGCGCTGCTGGAGGACGGGCGCATCGCCTTTGCGGGTCCGCCGGACTGCCCCGCGGCTGCGGCCGGCGTGCGGCGCGTGATGGGCGTATCCGTGCGGCGCGGCGAGGCCGGTGCTTTGTTTCGCTATACGCTTGCGCGCGGCGAGGCGCGCGCGACGGAGGACGCGCCGCCGCAGGCGGGCGTTTGAGGAGGGAAATGAGATGGAAGCGGATTATGCCGCGTTGAAAAAGGGCGGGTTTATGCGTCAGGTGCAGAAGAACCGCTTTTCGCTGCGCCTAAAGGTCGTGGGAGGCAATCTGACGGCGGAGCAGATTGAAACCGTCGCCCGCGTGTCGCGCGCTTTCGGCAAGGGTTACGTGCATCTGACGTCGAGGCAGGGGGTGGAAATCCCGTTCATCCGGCTCGAGGATGTGAACGCCGTGCAGGAGGCGCTGCGGGCGGGCGGCGTGGATACGGGCGTATGCGGCCCGCGCGTGCGCACGGTGACAGCCTGCCAAGGCGCGTCCGTCTGCCCGAGCGGCTGCATCGAAACGAGCGAGTTGGCTGCGGAGATATCGGCGCGCTACTACGGGAGAACGCTTCCGCACAAGTTCAAATTCGGCGTCACGGGCTGCCAAAACAACTGCCTGAAAGCGGAGGAAAACGACGTGGGCGTCAAGGGCGCCTATATCGTCCGATGGTGCAAGGAGGATTGCAGCCTCTGCGGCGTCTGTCTGAAAGCCTGCCGCGAGGGCGCGCTCTCCGCCGCGGACGGCGAGATTGTCATAGACACCGCGCGCTGCAACAACTGCGGGCGCTGCGTCAAATCCTGCCCCACGGACGCTTGGCGGGGCGAGAGCGCCTACCTGCTCTCTTTCGGCGGCATGTTCGGCAACAAGATCGCGCGGGGCCGTTCCGTCCTGCCCGCTTTCCGGGACAAGGACACGCTCTTTCGCGTTACGGACGCGGCGCTGAATTTTTTCGACGCGCACGCAAACGACGGGGAACGCTTCCGCGTCGCCGTCGAGCGCGGCGGCTGGGATTCGTTTGAACACGCGGTACAGGAGGCCTATAATGGAAAAGCATAAGGCGGAGTTTTCAATCGCTGCGACCGAGGACATCACCGACGCGGTCTGTCCCCTCACTTTCGTTCGGGCGAAAGCGGCGCTGGAAGAACTGGAGGCGGGTGACGTGCTCGCCCTGCGCATGAACGACGGCGAACCCGTGCAAAACGTACCCCGCAGCGTGAAAGAAGAGGGCCATAAGATCTTGAAACTCACGGACAACGCGGACGGTACATATACGCTCTTCGTGCGCAAAACGGGCGAGTAGCGCGGCGCGGAAGAATACAAAGGAGGCCGAAATGAAGATTATCGTAGGCGGGAAATTCAAGGACTATCCCGAGGGCTTGCGCCTGTCCGCTCTGATTAAGCAGGAAAACGTGGAAACGCCCGAATACGTGACGGTGGCGTTGAACGACGATTTTGCGGAAGCGAGGACTTTTGACGAAATCGTTCTGAAAGAGGGCGACAACGTAGAATTTCTGTATTTTATGGGAGGCGGAGGCGAATGAGCTTTTCAAAGGAGCAGTTGGAGCGGTATTCCCGCCACATCATCCTGAAAGAGATCGGCGTCAAGGGGCAGAAAAGGCTTTCGGAAGCGAAAGTCCTGATTATCGGCGCGGGCGGTCTCGGCGCCCCGGCGGCGCTGTATCTGGCGGCGGCGGGCGTCGGGCGCATCGGCATCGCCGACGCGGACCGCGTGGACCTGTCCAACCTGCAACGGCAGATCATCCACAGCACGAACGATCTGGGCAAGGAGAAAGCGCTGTCCGCCGCGGAGAGTATGCGCGCGATCAATCCCGAAACGCGCGTCGAAGCGCAGGTCTGCTTCGTGTCCGCGGACAACATCGGCGCCTTGGTCGCCGACTACGATGTCATTTTGGACGGCACGGACAACTGTCCCGCGAAATTCCTCATAAACGACGCCTGCGTTCTGGCAAAAAAGCCATTCTCCCACGCCGGCATCATTCGCTTTCGCGGGCAGCTTATGACCTATGTGCCGGGGCAAGGCCCCTGCTATCGCTGCGCTTTCCGGGAGCCGCCCCCGCCCGACGCGGTTCCCACCTGCAGCCAAGCCGGCGTGATCGGCGCCATGGCCGGCGTCATCGGAAGCCTGCAGGCGCTGGAGGCGATCAAGTATTTCACGGGCGCGGGTACGCTTCTGACGGGCGCGCTCCTGACCTACGACGCGCTCACGCAGGAATTTCGCAAAATCCGGCTGCCGCGCAGGGAATCCTGCGAGGTCTGCGGGACGCATCCGACGATTACAGCGCCTTTCGACTACGCCGGCGCCGTCTGCGAGATCGCGCCGTGATCGTGCGTTTGCCCGCCGCAGAGTACGACAAGCTGCTGGCGCACGCCGAACGCGGACTTCCCAACGAGGTCTGCGGCCTTATCGCGGGCGACGTGCGCGGAGATATCAAGGTCGTGCGCCGCGTGTATCCGCTTTCGAATCCGGACGCGAGCCCCGTGCATTTTTCCGTCGACCCGCAGGAACAGCTTGCGGCCGTGCGCGACATGCGCAAAAACGGCTTCACGCCCCTCGGCAACTTTCATTCCCATCCGAACACGCCCGCGCGCCCGTCGCCGGAGGATATCCGCTTGGCCTACGACCCGCAGGCCAGCTATCTGATCCTGTCCTTGGCCGGGCAGCCCGCGCTGAAAGCGTTTCACATCGAGCGTTCGCGCGTGACGGAGGAATCGCTGGAAATCGTGTGACGGCGCGGGTTCCCTGCCCCTCGCGGGCAATCCGTCAGCTCTGCTTTCGGTACACGGGCGCCGATTTTTTGCGCGCGGCCGCGAGCGTCGCGGAATCCGCTTTCAGGAGTTCGAAATTCAGGCCCGTCTTTATATGCGGCTGCACGGCCTGCGCCACGGCGGGAAACAGCGATTTCCGGTCGCCCTTGAAGTCGATCAAAAACAGCAGGTGCGACTTCGCTTCGTTTTCCTGCCGCGCCATGAGTATATAGGCCTCGAACACCTCCATGCCGCTGTTTTTCAGCGCGGCGGTGAAGTCGCGGACGAGCGCCGCGGTGCACCGGCCCGTTTCGAAGATCAGCTTTCCCGTATGCGTGACGCGCTCGTGCATCATACCCGTCGCGGCGTTCTCAATCGTCGCGAGCTTGCTTCTGCGCAGGATGAGAGAGGCGCCGAAAGGGTTGATTACGACGCCGGACAAATTCAAATCGTCCACGATGATATGGTGCAGCATTTCAAAGGGCAGGGTCGCCGACCCGCCGTGCGGTTGCACCCATTTGTCAAGCTCCGTTTTCGAGGTAAACACGGGCAGAAAAAGCTCGTTGTTCTGCGTCGCGAGCAACGACAGCCCCTTGCCGTCCGGTCGGCAGGGGACAAGATAGGTCGACGCGCGCAGCCGTCTTCTGAAAAACGCCCGCACGTCGCTGCCGCCCGCCCGCATATTTCTAAGCTGCGCATCCCAATCGTCAAAAGGATTGGGACGAAAGGCGTTTTCGCTCATATCGCATACCTTCTTCGTCTGATTTTTTTGCCGCGCACTCGGCGGGGCTACAAAAAGCATAGCATATTCGCGCGAAAAATTCAATGAAAACCCTGCGCCGCCGATTCACCCGAAGATTCACCCGCCGCACGCAAAATCGGTATTTTGTTGACCGGAGCGGTTTTTTTTGATAGAATAGCACAGGAGAACGGCAAGGAACACTTTTTTAGAGCTTCCCCGCTGCGTTGAAAAATCAGATAGGAAAAAGAGAATGGGACTGAAAGTTGCAAAATTCGGCGGTTCGTCCGTGGCGGACGCGATTCAGCTTGAAAAGACGCGAAAGATCATAGAGGCGGATTCCGAGAGGCGATACGTCGTCGTTTCCGCGCCCGGCAAGCGCTTCGACAGCGACAACAAGATCACGGACCTCCTGTACCTGTGCAAGACGCAGCTCGACCTGAGCGCGCCCTACGATCAGGTGTTTCAGGTCATCGTGGACAGGTTTACGGCCATGGCGATCACGCTCGGCGTGGATGTGAAGCTCGCGGAGCGCTTCGCGGAGATCAAGGAGCGCTTTGAAAGCGACCCGTCCGCGGACTACATCGCCAGCAGGGGCGAATACATGAGCGCGATCATCATCGCGGAATACCTCGGCTACGACTTCGTTGACACGGTCGGCTTGATCCGCTTCGACAAGAAAGGACGCTTGCTGTACGACGAAACGATTGCGGCGCTGAAAGCCGCCCTCTCGGAAAAGGAGCGCGCGGTGCTGCCGGGCTTCTACGGCAGCGACCCCGACGGCAAAATCAAGACTTTCTCGCGCGGCGGCTCGGATATCACGGGCGCACTTGTAGCGGGTGCGGCGGGCGCGGACGTCTACGAGAACTGGACCGACGTTTCCGGCTTTCTGATGGCCGACCCCCGTATCGTGAAAGACGCGAAAGCCATCGGGCGCATCTCCTACATGGAGCTTAGGGAGCTGTCCTACATGGGCGCCTCGGTACTGCACGAAAACGCCGTCTATCCCGCGCGCCGCGCGGGCATTCCGATCAACATTCGAAACACGAACGAACCGGACAAGCCCGGCACGATCATCACAGCCGACGAGGGCGAACGCGATCCCGAAAGCATCATCACGGGCATAGCGGGCAGCAAAGATTTCGCGGTTATCGCCGTGTACAAGAACATGATGAGTACGGA
>JAITAX010000263.1 GCA_031283865.1 Eubacteriales Family XIII. Incertae Sedis bacterium | reverse complement strand
CATCGGACTGCTGCGCGACGGCGACATCATCCGCATCGACATCCCGGGCAGAAGTCTCAGCGTGTCGCTCAGCGAGGAGGAACTCGAACGGCGCAGGGCCGCTTTCACACTGCCCGAACCCAAGGTCAAGACGGGTTATCTCGCCCGCTACGCGCGGCTCGTGGACTCCGCCAACACGGGCGCCGTGCTGCGATAGCAGACCGCGCGGCGGACCTGCCCTTCCCGTCGCGGGCGAGTTGTCACAGATATCCTGCTCGGCGCCTACAGCGCGTCCGCGCCGAGCAGCCCGTAGGCCGACTGCGCGGCGCGCACGGCGCGCGCGACGGCGCGCGCCGTGACGAGGGAGGCCAGCGCGCCCAGCGCGTCGACGGAAACGGAAACCCCGCCCGCGCTCAGCGCGAATATCGCGTCGCCGTCCGCAGAGGTGTGGACGGGCCGAATCGCGCGCGCAAAGCCGTCGTGCGCCACGGAAGCCAAGGCGCCGGCCTGCGCTTTCGTAAGCTCGGCGTTGGTTAGAATGCAGGCCAGCGTCGTATTGCCGCCGAACACATCCTTTCGCAGGCCCATCTCCGCGTACATGAGTTGTTCCGTATCTGCGAGGGCCGTCCGATCCTCGTTCAAAACACCCGCGATCCTCTGCCCCGTATCCGCGTCCAGCACGTCGCCGAGCGCGTTCACAGCCACGACGACGCCGCATTTCAAATCCCCGATCCGCAGCGCGTAGGCGCCGAGGCCCGACTTCATCATACGCGCGGCCCCGCAGTATTTGCCGACGCTCGCGCCGGTCCCCGCGCCGATGTTGCCGCAGGCCGCCGCGTCCTCGCCCGCGCGCGCGTTCTCGCAGGCCGCGTAGCCCATGGCTTTGTCCGGTCGCGCGCCGTGATCGCCGACAAAGAGGTCGAACAGCGACGCGCCGCAGACGATGGGTACGACCGTAAGGCGCGCGTCGAAGCCGATTCCGCGTTCCTCGAGAAAGGCCATCGCGCCCGCGCAGGCGTCAAGCCCGAACGCGCTGCCGCCCGACAGCATGACCGCGTGCACGCGCTCGACCGTGTTCTCGGGCCGCAGCAGATCCGTTTCGCGCGTGGCCGGGGCGCGGCCGCGGACGGCGACGCCCGCGACCGCGCCTTGCTCGCAGAGGACGACCGTGCAGCCGGTCGCGCCCCGTACATCCTGTGCATGGCCGATCTTGAAATCCTCTATCTCGTCGATCCCGATCTCCTTGATCCTTTCCGTTTCCGCCATCGCTTACCCCTCCCGGCCGCACTGCGACCCTACAAAACCGCAAGACCCGATATCGCTTGGCACAGCGCGATCAGCACGCCGACAACCGCCTCGCCGCCGAGCAAGCCGGACGCGATGATGAGCCCCATGCCGCCCTTTTCCCACACCGGCGCAGTCCTTTGCGCGATCACCCGCAGGATTCCGCCGATCAGCGCGGTGGCGGACAGATAAAAAGGCAGGTACACGCCGAGGCCGAGCGTCATGACAGGGAAGCCCGCGACGCAGAGCGCGCAGGCCGCGAGCAGCCCGATGACAAAGGCCGGCACATGCGGTACGCCGCCCACCATGGCAGCGACGGCACCGGCCTGCGGCGCGGGGAACACGGCGGGATCGCCGAAAGCAGCCGGCCCATAAGCTTTTAGAATCACGAAGAACACGCCGACGGACAGGAAAGCGCCGACGATGCCCCCGATACATTCACCCAGCCACTGGGCTTTCGGGTCCGTCCTGAGGACATATCCCGCCTTAAAGTCGTTCATGATGTCGCCGACAAGCCCGCAGGAAACCGCAACCGCAGCCGCCACGAAGAAAGCCTGCATATGCCCCAAACCGGCCGACGCCTTGGCCGCGAGCAGAATGATAATCCCGAATATTTCCATAGGATTGATGCCCGACTGCCCCACCACCTGCGCCGACATGGCCGCCGCGAGCAAGGCGCCGAGTATCGTGACGACGCTCGGCAGGGGACCCATACCGCACAGAATCGTAAAGACGACCGCAATCAGAACCATCGCCGCCGGCGCGTAGCGCTGGCTCACGATTCCGTCCGACACGGCGGCCCGGCTGAACATCGGGCCGAATATCTCCTTTGCTTTCGGCAATATGCCTTTCGCGATGATGCCGACGCCCGTTCCGACCATCAGACCTATGCCGAGCGAGGACTTGATCGCCGCCGCCGCAGACGCGTCGAGCAGCCCCGAAAGGACGCCGCCGATCAGTATGCCGACATCGCCGATCAGCGCCCCGGCGAACCACACGCCTATGGCGAGCGGCCCGACGATATAGCCGACGGAGATCAGCATGGGCGACAGCCAAATGCCGCCCATTGAGCCGTAGGCCGACATCCTGCCGCTGAAAATGGCGGCGGGCATAAGGGTCCGGCCGCCGAAATACGGGATGGCGGGTATGCCGTCCCGCACGAAAGTGAACAGGCCGGACAGTCCGAGCGAAGCGAAGAGCGCAACGGATTTCCTGCCCCCCGCGTCACCCGCAATCAGCGTTTCCGCCGCCGCCTGTCCCATGGGATAGGCGAGGGCCTTGGATACGATGAAATATTTGCGCAGTACGGCTGTAAAAATCAAGCCGAGGACGACGCCCCCGAGGACGACGAGCAACAGGCGCGGCATATCGAGCTGCGCCTCCCTGTCGAGCATAAATACGCCGGGAACGGTAAAGGCAAGGCCGCCGGCGGTCATGGCGCCCGCGGACATGATGGTGTGGGTTACGTTGATCTCGTTCAGATTGGAATGCCCCAAAAGCTTCAAGAGAAACATGGAGCTCAGGGCGACAAATATGATGGGCCAGGGCAGCGCGCCGAGCTTCAAAGCGACGTACATGGAACTCATCGTGAGTATGACGCAGCCAAAACAGCCGATGAGGACAGCGCGCAAGGTAAATTGCCCCGCGAAAGAAGCGGCGTATCGAACGCCGGCGTTTTCTTCGGGCATATTCGTTTTCTCCCTCAAATACCGATACCGCTTCGCCTTTCCACGGCTTTAGAAAGCCTTTGGCGGGCAAATGCGGGTCGGCTCGCATGAAAGTTTCCCTTTGCAGCACTGCTGTAACCGGCCGGTTCGACTCGGGACGCCTCCTTACGCCCCACTGTTTTCCTTTCCCGGAATGCGAACGCTCGGTCCTCCGCTCAGCAAATATATGACAGTCGCGCAAAGCCTGCGCCGCTCTCTGTCCGGTTCGAGGTCCGATACCGGCAAAATCCCTGCAGGAGACTGTCTGCGCAATTTTGTCGCCGTTTCCGAACACCGACGGCGACCTTTAAGCTTTGAGAAACGGCGGCCGGAGCCGCCGTTTCCCTGTTATGCCGCTGCGGCGCGCGCCTTTCGCGCACCGCAACGCTTTGTATAAGAATCCATCCATTTTTTGAAATTTACTGCATAATCCTCTTGTGCAATTTAGACGATGCCTTGCGCCAGCATCGCGTCCGCGACTTTCTTGAAGCCCGCGATATTCGCGCCGGCGATGTAGTTGCCGGTCAAGCCGTATTCCTTGGAAGCCCCGTCGATGCTGTGGAAAATGTTAATCATGATGTTCTTCAGCTTGCCGTCAACCTCTTCAAAGGACCAACTCGTGCGCCCGCTGTTCTGGCTCATTTCGAGCGCGGAGGTGGCGACGCCGCCGGCGTTCGAGGCCTTGCCCGGGAAGAAAGCGATCTTTTGTTCGAGGAAGTAATCCGCAGCCTCCTGCGTCGAGGGCATGTTGGCGCCCTCGCCGACGACTTTCACACCGTTCTTGACGAGTTCTTTCGCGTCTTTCAGATCGAGTTCGTTCTGCGTCGCGCAGGGGAGCGCGATATCGACCTTGACGTCCCAAACCTTGCCCTTGCCGACCTCGACGTACTTGACGCCTTTCTTCGCCTTGGCGTAATCCGAAAGCCTGCCGCGCTTAACCAGCTTGATCTCCTTAATCAGATCGAGGTCGATGCCCTCGCTGTCGAACACATAGCCGTTGGAATCGGTCATCGTCACGACCTTGCCGCCCAGCTGGTGAACTTTCTCCGTCGCGAATATCGCCACATTGCCGGAGCCGGATACGGAAACGGTCTTGCCCTTGTAGTCGTCTTTTATGCTCTTCAGATACTCTTCCACGCAGTACACAAGGCCGTAGCCCGTGGCCTCGGTGCGCGCCAAGGAACCGCCGAAAGTCAGGCCCTTGCCCGTCAAAACGCCCTCATAAAGGCCCGTGTTCCGCTTGTACTGCCCATAGAGGTAGCCGATTTCCCGGCCGCCGACGCCGATGTCGCCCGCAGGGACGTCGGTATCCGCGCCGATGTACTTGCTGAGTTCCGTCATGAAGCTCTGGCAGAATTTCATGACTTCGAAGTCGGACTTGCCCTTGGGGTCGAAGTCGGAGCCGCCCTTGCCGCCGCCGATAGGCAGCGTTGTCAGCGAATTTTTGAAGATCTGCTCAAAACCGAGGAATTTGATGATGCTCAGATTCACGGACGGATGGAAGCGAAGACCGCCCTTATACGGACCGATCGCCGAATTGAACTGCACGCGAAAGCCCCTGTTGACCTGAACCTTGCCCGCGTCGTCGAGCCACGGAACACGGAAAATAAACACGCGCTCCGGCTCCACGAGCCGCTCCAAAAGGCCAACTTCCTCGTACTTCTTGTCGCGGTCGATCACGACGCGAAGCGATTCGAGAACCTCTGTCGCCGCCTGCAAAAACTCAGGCTCATGCGCGTTCTTCGTCTTTAACGTGTCAAGTACCTTGTCGACATAACTCATAACCTTTTTCCTCCCAATAATTGCCCGAACCCGAGGACATTCTCCCCTGTCGGCAAAGCGCCGGTTCGCGCATAACGCGTTTATCGGCGCAGTTGCCGACGGCCTCGGATTCGTGGGCATATTAAGTTTCGGACAAAGCCGAAACAACGGTTCAATACCATACTTCAGATATTGATTCTATCTTCAATTATACCTGCTTTCAATGCCTTGTCAACAACAAACAGGCAAGAAAATAAAGTCAGAAAACTCTGTTTTTTCAAGGTTTCCGGCGGGTGAAAAAATTTCGCATTCCGCTTGACACGCGCAGACTACTGTGATAGTATGTACGCAGGCAGCCTACCGCAACAGTCCAAAAGACGCGTCGATCTTGCGAGGCCGAGGGAGAAAGGAGCGGCACATGAACGTCAAGTTGTTTGATTCGGAACTTAAAGTGATGGATGTACTTTGGCAGGAGGGGGATTTGACCGCAAAAGGCATTGCCAAAATACTTGCCGGTCGGATCGGTTGGAATAAGAACACCACCTATACGGTCATTAAAAAATGTATCGACAAGGGCGCGATC
>JAITAX010000145.1 GCA_031283865.1 Eubacteriales Family XIII. Incertae Sedis bacterium | reverse complement strand
CCGCGGCGGTCCCATTTGTTGATGGCGCCGACGCCGCAGATGCCCGCCCCGGAGGACACGATGATCACCTGCTTGCCCGCGTTTCTCAGATAGTCGACCTGATCCGCGATGTTTTTCAGCGTTTCGCGGTTCACGGAGCCCTTTTCGTTGGACAGCACGCTGCTGCCGATCTTAATCACGAGCTTCCTGCTGCCCTGCAGCAATTCCGCTGATTTCTCCATGTTTTCAATTCCTATCATTGTAATCGGTTGTGATTCGATTTCTTCCGGGGGCGGGGCGCTTGCCGTTTCGGATCGTCCCTATACCTTGAGTTCAACCGCTTCGGATATGACTTCGCGATTCGCTTCCAGAATCGGCGCTATGGATTCCCGTATAAATTCCTCCGTCTGCTCCGCCGATCTGCCTGTGTAGTCCGCAGGCGAAAGCAGACGCTCTATTTCGTCCTCGGACAGGCCGAAAGCGGGGTCGCCGGCTATGCGCCGCAGCAAATCGTTCGGCAGGCCCTCGTCCTTGACCGCGGCGCCGGCCTCCATGGCGTGCCGCCTGATCCTCTCGTGCAAATCCTGCCTGTCGCCGCCCCGCTTCACGGCCTCCATGAGGATGTTCTCCGTCGCGATGAAAGGCAGTTCGCTCAGGATGTGATTTTGGATCACGCGTTCATGGACGATCAACCCGGCGGCGATGTTTCTGCATATGTCGAGGATTGCGTCCGCTGCCAGAAAACTCTGCGGTATGTACAGCCTGCGGCCCGCCGAGTCGTCCAAGGTCCGCTCGAACCACTGCGCGGCGGCGGTGTCCGCAGCCGCCGAAGCCGTCCGGATTACATAGCGCGCGAGCGAGGCGACCCGTTCACTGCGCATGGGGTTGCGCTTGTAGGCCATGGCGGACGAGCCGATTTGATTCGTCTCAAAAGGCTCCTCGATCTCTTTCAGGTGTTGCAGCAGTCTTAAATCGTTCGTCATCTTGTGGGCGCTCTGCGCGATGCCCGAGAGGAGGTCCAGCACGTGCGCGTCGATTTTTCTCGAATAGGTCTGCCCCGACAGCGCGACCGTGTTTTGCACGCCCAGCTTCGCGGCTGTGATCGCTTCGAGCCGCTTCACTTTCTCGCCGTCGCCGTCGAAGAGTTCAAGGAAACTCGCCTGCGTTCCCGTCGTACCCTTGACGCCGAGCAGAGGCAACAGGCCCTGCCTGTGCGTGAGGTCCATATAGTCGAAATAGAAGTCTTGCAGCCAGAGCGCGGCCCTTTTGCCGACGGTCGTAAGCTGCGCGGCTTGAAAATGCGTGAATCCGAGCGTGGGCAAATCCTTACGGCGAAGCGCGAAGCGCGACAGGACCTCCATAAGCCCGAGCAGCTTGCGCCGCAGCAGTTCAAGGGCCTCGCGCATCACGAGGATATCCGTGTTGTCGCCCACATAGGCGCTCGTCGCGCCCAGATGTATGATGGGCTTGGCCTTGGGGCATTGCAGGCCGTAGGCGTACACGTGGGACATGACGTCGTGCCGCGTTTCGGCCTCTTTCCTCTCCGCGTCCGCGTAGTTTATATCGTTCGCGAATCGCTTCATCTCCGCGATTTGCTCATCGCTGATCGGCAGGCCCAGTTCCTGTTCGGCTTCGGCCAGCGCGATCCAGAGCCGCCGCCAGACGGAGAATTTCTTGTCGGCAGAGAAGAGCGCCGCCATTTCGCGGCTCGCGTATCTCGTAACCAAGGGATTTTCATATAAGTTTTTGTCGCTCATCCGCATCCCCGTCCTTGCGCGGGCGCTTAAATTCTCATAACAGCCATGCGCGTTTTCGCCGCGGGAAAAGATCGCGCGGCGCTCAAATCGGTATAATAGCAGAGTTCTAAAGAGTTCTAAAGGCTATTATACATGAAATGAAGCGTCGAGTACAGCGACGCGCGTACAAAAAATAATTTTTATTGTGGAAATTTTCAATCAATACTTGATTTTTGTGAAAAGGCTATATATAATAGAGGCGTGGTTATCCCCCTAATAACCTCATTAATCTCTAATCCCAATACCCCTTTTGAACAAGATAAGCTGCACCCCTGCAGCTTATCTTGTTTATACGGCGTATTTTTGCGCCGGGAATCTTGGAACGGATGCGATGTATCTGACGGATAAGGTTTATGATGAGGCGCTCTACGCCTCGGAGATTTTCGATTTTTATTTCGGTGAGGCGCGCCTCGCCGTGTTCGATATCGAAACGACCGGGCTCGGCGCGAGCAGGGCCAAGCTCATCCTCGGGGGCATCTTGACCCCCTGCGGCGGCGGCGTCCGCGTGCGGCAGTTCTTCGCGGAGGGCGCGCACGAGGAGGCGGAACTGCTCGCCCTGTACACGGAAGCCTTGGACGAAGCGGATGTGCTGTTCAGCTACAACGGTGATCGCTTCGACATCCCCTTTGTGAACGAGCGCCTTGCGCAGCGCCGGCGTCCGCCCGCTTTCGGCGGCTGCCTGAGCGTCGATCTGTACCGCGTGCTGCGCAGGCATTCCAAGCTCGGCGACGCGCTGCCGAATTTGAAGCAAAAGACGGTGGAGGGCTATCTGGGGCTTGGGCGCGCGCGGGAGGACCGCATCACAGGCGCGGACAGCGTCCGCCTGTACTACGAATACACGGCGACCAAGGACCCGAAGCTCCTGCAGTATATCCTGCTGCACAACAGCGACGATCTGCTGCAACTCGCGCGCATCCTGCGCGTATTCGGCAAGCTGAACCTGCACGAGATCGCTTCGCATACGGGTTTTCCCGTGAAATGCGGCGAATCCCTTGCTTTCGTCACGGACAGCAAGCTCGAACGGCACGCACTGGAGTTTTCGGGAAAGTATAAGGCGCTGCCTTTCGATTACGTCCTCTTCGACGAGCCGTGGCAAATCGCGTTTCAAAACGAAACGGAAAGCTTCAGCGTGCGCGTTCCCTGCCTGTTCGATAAGGGCGTCGTGTTCGTCGACCTCCGCGAGCTTGGCGCGGACGACGGCGACTTCGCCGCCTATCCCGAATATCAGAGCGGCTATCTGGCGCTCAAGCGCGGAAGCGAGGTATATCACGGCCCCATGAACCGGCTGATTAAGCGCATCACGCGGACCGCGCTTTCGCGCTTCGAGCGGTAGTTACTACTTCTCATTTCTTTATTCGCTGGATTCTTCCAGTAGTTCTTTCATCATGCGAAACTCTAAATTTGTTAATATTCGGGTTTTTTCCGTCAGATTTGAACTGACCTCGCCGAGCTGCGCGTTGAAGAACAGGTCGGGGTCCGAAAACACGGCGATTTTTCCCTTGCCTATTCGTTTGACGCT
>JAITAX010000249.1 GCA_031283865.1 Eubacteriales Family XIII. Incertae Sedis bacterium | reverse complement strand
CGTAGCGCTCGCGTAGGCTGATGCCCATTCTCACGCCGGCCTGCAACTCCCGTTCGAGGCGGTTTATGGCCGCCAAGGAATAGGCGACGACGATGAATTGGCCGTTGTCCGTGATGAAGAACACGCCGCGGATGTCGTCGTTCAGGCGGTATACGGATTCCTTGAGGTGGTCGTTGTTGTTCTTGAACTGCAGGTAGAGGCAGCCGCCGTCCCGTGTTTTCTGCATGGCGCCGGGATAGATTCGCGCGAGGATCTTCTGCAGATCTTCGAGTTCGACCAGTATCTCATAGACCGTGATGTATTCCGGCCTGCCGAGCATCATGGCGGCCTCGGACGCGCTGACGAAGAAACAGGAGCGTATGTGGAAGAAAGAAACCCGCCGCGCGTTCATGTAGATTTCCGAAAGCACGAGCTGATAGCGGCGCTTGTTCTCGATCAGGGATTCGCAGAGATAGGACAGCCCGCTCGGGTTGATATAAGGCTCTATGGTGTTCTTGCACAGCGTTTCGCCCTGCTTGTTCGGCGCCATGTCCATCGGAATGGGCCTCGTGCTCAGACGCCTGACGGCCTCCGCGTCCTTGGCGAAGTAGCGCATCAGAAAATAGTTGATCGCGTGTTCGTTGCTTTCGAGCGGAACGCACAGCTTATGGAAGAGGATGTCCTCCTCGATCGGCGTCAGCGACACCTGTTTCTCGAGAATAAAGGCAAATTCCTCCTTGCCCGCGGGCAGGCCGGCACCCCGCTCCTTTGAAGTATTTGAATATTTCCGGATAATAAAGGCGGCTTCTTCCTCCGACATGTCGATTTTGTTTCCGCCGAGGCCGCCGAGCATCGTCTGCTCGGTTTCATAGAGGAGGGCGGCGTTGTCCCCCTCGATGCCGCGATAGGTTTCGAGTTCGAATTTTTCCGCGTCGATATAGAAGAACTGGTGCAGTTCCGCGTCGGATTCCGCCGCGCCTCCGATCCAGTGAACGTACAGGACGAAGACCCCCATGAGGCGAGTATCCGTCGCGAAAGCGCTTGAAAATCGCCACTCCGCCTTATGGGCGGCGGGATACAGTCCGCCGCGTATGACGCGCAGCTTTGCTTCGCTCACTGCTGCGGCCGCTCCGCGAGCGGAATGTATCGCACGGGGGGCTGCACGCACTTGTAGGCGGGGCGCACGATGCGCGCGCCCTCGGTCAGCTCCTCGAGTCTGTGGGCGCACCAGCCCGCGATTCGGGCCGTCGCGAATATGGGCGTGGCTAACTCGTTCGGTATGCCGAGCGCCTTGTAGACGAAACCCGAGTACAGGTCCACGTTGGCCGGCATGGCTTTTTCCGTACCCTTGACCTCGCGGAACAGCAGCGGTCCCTGCCGTTCAATGTACTCGCAGAGGGCAAAATCGTCGAGCAAGCCCCTTTCCTCCGCCAGCCTGCGCGCCATTCCCTTGAGCAGGACGGCCCGCGGGTCCGAAACGGTGTACACCGCGTGTCCCAGCCCGTAGATAAGTCCGCTCCCGTCGCCGGCCTCGCCTTTCAGCAGCTTGATCAGGTATTCCCTGAGTTTGCGCTCGTCCGTGATGTCGGGCGTCTGCTTCTTGATGTCCTCTATCATCTCGATGACCTCTATGTTGGCGCCGCCGTGCCTCGGCCCTTTCAGGGAACCGACGGCTGCCGCAACGGCGGAATAGGTGTCCGTTCCCGTGGACGTGACGACGTGGGTCGTGAAGCTCGAATTGTTGCCGCCGCCGTGCTCTGCGTGCAGGACCAAGCAGAGGTCGAGCAGCTTGGCCTCGAAATCCGTGAAAGCGCCGTCGGGCCGCGTGAGCAGCAGGATGTTCTCGGCGGCGCCGCGCGTGGGATCGGGCGAGTGCAGATAGATGCTGTTGCGGCTGTTCATAAGCATCTGCTTGGCCTGATAGGCGGCGGCGATGAGCGTCGGGAAATAGGCGATCAGATCGATGGATTGCCGCAGCACGTTGTCTATGGACGTGTCGTCCGGATTCCTGTCATAGGAATAGAGCGCGAGAACGCTTCGCGCCAGCTTGTTCATGATGTTTCCGGACGGCGCCGTCAGGATCATGTCGCGTATGAAGCCTTTCGGGAGTATGCGCTTCTTGCCCAGCAGCCGCTCGTATGCGCGCAGCCGCTCCCTGTCCGGCAGTTCGCCGAAGAGCAGCAGGTAGGAAGTCTCCTCGTATCCGAAGCGATCTTCCGCGGTGCAGTTGTTCACGATGTCCTCCACATCGACGCCGCGATAGAACAGCTTGCCGCCGATAGGGATCTTTTCTCCGCGCGCGTTCACCGTATAGCCCTGCACGTCGCCCACGCGCGTCAGACCCACGACGACGCCGGAGCCGTTCGCGTTGCGCAGGCCCCGCTTCACATCCCACTTGCCGTAGAGCGCGGGATCTATCTCATTGCTCTCGCGCAAACGCTGCGCGAGTTCCTTTGTAAAATCACTTTCCATTCCTTGCCTCCCTCTGTTCCAAATTATTGTACCACGCGCGTTGCAAAAGTTCAAGCGACGAAAGCGACGAAAAGTCAAGTTAAGTTGATGGTTAAGTTGGATTACGGTCTTCGATTACGGTTTGCGGACAAAATTATCCGTTGACAATTTGGCGGGTTCGGGTGTATGCTGAAAAAAAGGCGGGGGGGGGCACGAAACCTCCCGGCCTAAATTTATCTTTTTTAACAAGGCAGGTTTTTAAATGTTTGGAAAAAATATCATAACAATTTTGATTG
>JAITAX010000233.1 GCA_031283865.1 Eubacteriales Family XIII. Incertae Sedis bacterium | reverse complement strand
CCCGAGATATTGCCGCCGCCGATCCCCTCGATGCGGTCGTTCACATAGTCGGCGTCGCTGTAGAAGCGGTCGATCCCCTCCGCGCGGTACATGTTCTCGCGGTTCCAGAATCCCTTGTCGTAGCCGTGCATAACCATGGTTCTGTAACCGGCGCCCGAGAGCAGCCACGGCAGGCCGCGAAAATAATTCTCGTCGTAGATCTGATAGGTGTAGCTTTCCACGGTGCCGATGTTGGAATTTTTCACCGCAAATTCCGCGTCCGAGGTGTTGCCGCTCGCCACCTGCTGGTAGAAATGATCGAAATACAGCATGCCCTCCTCGCGCAGCCAAGCGTTGATGCGCGGCGTGATCTCCTCGCCGTTGTAGCGCGCGCCCACCGTCATGTTCTGAAAGGATTCGAGCTGAACGACTATTATATTCTTACCCCGTGCGGCGCCGAAATATTCATTTTTTTCTTGGGTTTCGTAGGACCCGGTCGCGAGATAATATTCCTCCGCGCCTGCGGCATCGCCCGCGGACAGGGATTGCACGAGGTCGCTCAGATGAAAAAGCGTCCATTCCCGCGCGCTCAGCGCGGACACGAACGCGATTTGAAAGGGGTTTAGCACGAGAAAGAGAAGCAGTATCAGCGCGACGTCCGCCGCAATCCATTTTTTTGCTTCATTCGGCATATGTTCCACCGGCAATCACATCGTTCTCCAATATGTATTCCGAAGCGTCTATGATGTTCAGCGAATGCGCGTATGCTTCGGTGCGGGAAAACACGGATACGGGTTCCCGCGTGCGCCGGTCTATGGCGCGGCTGCTCTCGAACACGCCGTCGCGCGACATCTCGAACAGCGTGTCGTCCGTGATAAAGGAACCCTTGCGCATATAGGTCTGCACGGCGACGAAACCCTTGTCGACGGTCAGCAGGTTGTGTCCCAGATGCACGTCCAGATCCTCCAGGCCGAAAAGGTAGGCCACCGTCGGCAGAAAGTCGATCTGCCCGCCGACCGTATGCACCGTCTGCCGTATGTCTGCAGCCGGCGCAGCCACGGCAGCCGCCGTCGTTCGCAAATCCGCAGGCACGCTTTCGATGTCCGGCATCGAGAGGATCAGCGGTATATTCATCATCTCGTCAAAATCGTAGTCCTTGCCGAGCAGCCGTTTCATTTGGGCGGGCGTATCGCCCTCCCGCGTCAGACCCTGATGATCTCCGTAGATCGCGATGACGGAATTGTAGTAAAGCCCCGCGTCCTTGAGGCCGTCGAGAAACAGGCCGAGGGACCAATCCGTATAGGCGGCGCTCTGCAGGTAGTTGCCGACGAGCGTGTCCGCGTCCTCGGGCAAGAGATCGATGAACCTGTAGTGTTCAAGCATCTCAAAGGGATGGTGGTTGGACAGAGAGATGACAAAGCTGTAGAAAGGCTGCGGGAGCGTTTCCATAAGCGTCAGTGTCTGCTTGTAAAATTCGGAATCCGGCAGACCCCAGCCCATCCACTCCGTCAGGTGGTAATCGCCCTCGCGATGGTCGTCAAGCCCACCGTAGAACAAATCGAAGCCCTCAGCGGGATACATCTTTGCGCGATTCCAGAACGAAACGTCCTCATAGGCGTGAAAGACAGCCGTCTCATAGCCCCGTTCTTTCAGCAGAACGGGCAGTCCCCGAAAGCTGTTCTCCGGAAAGAGCTTGTAGGTGAAATACCGCGAACTGCCGCAGATCGAATTGTTGATTGCGAACTCGGCGTCCGAGGTGTTGCCGGCGCCGACCTGATGGAAAAATTGATCGAAATAGACCGTGTTTTCCGCAAGGAGCCGGTTCAGGTTCGGCGTAATCTCTTGGCCGTTGTACTCGAGTTCCACCACGAAATCCTGAAAGGATTCCAGCTGTATCACGATCAGATTGCGCCCCGCCGCCGCGCCGAACAGCGCGCCGTCCTTTTCCTGCGCATAGTTGTCGGACTCGATCAGCGCGAGGATGTCCGCCTTGCGCACGACCGTGTCCGCCCTGCCGCCGCGCAGCGCGTCGCTGAGATGATAGGCATAGATCTCCTGATTCGAAAGCGACGCAATCAGGCCGGAGCCAAACGGATTCCACGCCAAAAACACGACGGAAACGAAGAGCAGCGCGGGTTTCCCGAAGCGTTCCGCGAGATCAGTCAGGCATCTCAGCCGCCGATCCCGCAGGCGCTTTTTTTTTTCGCTTCGCCCCGCGAGGAAAGGCGATTCCGCATAATATTCGTCCGGTACGATGAGGTCCGCGGCGTTCTCTCTCCCCGCCTCCGCGCGTGAGGGCACAAAGTCGAAGCCGACCGCGGCCCGCAGCGCGTCGCCGCCGTCCCTCCCCGTCTCCGCGCGCAAGGGCGCAAACTCAAAGCCGTCCGCGGCCCGCAGCGCGTCGCCGCCGTCCGCTGCCGCTTCCCGCTCGGCTGCCGCGAGATAAACCACAAGTTCCTCCCGCCGCGTCAGGACGCTTTGGGCCGTCAGCAGGCCGAGAATCGCGACTGCGTCAAGCGGCACGAGGAAGAAGACCGGCCGCAGCACCTCCAGGATGCTTGCGCCGATATCGCCGAGCATAGAGGCCGCGCCGAGCATGTTGACGGACAGGTAATGGTTGAAAAAGCTGTTGTAGGTCACATCCGCAAACATAAGCAAGGACAGCGCAAGGTATACCCCTGCGGCTATCCATTTATTTTTGAAAGCGGAAAAAAACAGAAAGGTGAACAGGCAACTCAGGAGCCAGACCGCCGCGAAGTACGGTTGTACGCCGATCAGCGCGTAAAACAACAGCAACTTCAGCGCGACCGAGGCGGCTGCAATCGCCCTGCCCACGGCATAGCGCCGCTCCGATCTATTTTTTCCCAT
>JAITAX010000090.1 GCA_031283865.1 Eubacteriales Family XIII. Incertae Sedis bacterium | reverse complement strand
CTCGGCAGCAGCAGGGCGTTGATGTTCTTCGCGAGCGTGGATTTGCCGGAGCCGTTTCTTCCGATGATCGCGGTAAAGCTGCCCTCTTCTATATCTATACTGACGCCGCCGATGGCTTTGACCGGCGGCGACTCGTCGTCTTTCCTGTATTCAAAGACAAGGTCTTCTGTTTTGATGATCGTCAATGCGTCTGTTCCGCGCCGCTCACACGCTGCTCAGCCTCCGACACGAGACGGCTGCAGGTTTCAAAGAACTTGGCGCTCTCCTCCTTTTGATCGTACTCAAGGGCATATCCAAGCCCCGCCAAATACGCCTCGTATTCCGTCAGCACGGCGGCCAGCGCGGAATCCGGGCGCTCCGACAACACCGCGTCGTACTGCGTCAGCAAATCCTGCGAGAACGCGCGCGTCTCATAGTCGAAGACGGGCGAATTGCTTGCGCCCATCAGCAGGGCATTGACATAGCGCTTGTAGAGCCACAGCGCGTCGTCTTGAATCAATCGGTCTTCGCGGTGCGCCGCGATGAAATCCTCAAGGTCCAGCGTCCGCAAAACCAGCTCCCGCCAATTGACCTGCAACGTGGCGTTCGCGATGATGGGGCGCCGCTGCTCGACGGCTTTGTATTCCAACAATTCCGTCAGGTAATCCGGTATCTCGGCGGCGTATTCGGCGATGAGCCGCTCGTAATCGACCGATCCGCTGTCGTAATTCAGGGCATAGGCTTCCCAAAGGAGCAGCAGCTCACCCGCCTGCTCCCTGTTCAGGCCCATGAGATTGGCCTTGAGAAAGGCGTCTGCCTTTTCGATATTTTGTTCTGAGGCGGGTTCGTCCAAGATCCCCGTGAACTCGTCTGTGATCCGCGCGGCGCCGGAACCGCCGCAGGACGACAGCGCGCCCGCCAGCAGGAACACCAAGGCGCTCAAGCAGAATATTCTTCGCATCCTTTCGTCACACTCCAGCGGTTATTATACCGCAATATGCGCGAGGAAACAAGGCTTTCTCGCAAAACAGCTCTCTCAACGCAGCTCAACAACTCACGGCTGCCTATCTTCCTCCCGCGCGCGCAGACGTCGCCGCAGCTTCGCGCGGTAGCGGTAACGGGCCAACTGCCGCTCATCCTCTATCTCAAGGTCCTTTTCCCCCGCCAGCGATTCCAGGTGATGCGTGAACTCGTGGCGCAGGGTGCTGCGCAAGCGCGACTTCAGTTCCTCCGGCGGCAGATGCCCGTACAGGGCCTCAAAGGAACCGTAATACATTGTGATGTAGCGCCCCATGCTGTAGCTGTAATGGTATTCGCCAAGGGTAAAAAGGTCGCCGTCGATGGCTTCCGGGCTGAGCCGCGTATCGGGCAGCAACAGGATGCCGCCGTTCAATTCCTTGTAAAACTGTTCCGGAAGCTCGGTAGCCAATTCGTCGAGCATCGCCTCCATTTCTTCTATCGTAATCAAGGCTTTTCTCCTTGTGCGCGCAACGCGTACCGCGACCGGGTATCTTTCAATAACCGCGCTCTTTGCGGCTATTATACCATGTTTTTGCGGTATTTTTTCATCTATTTTCGGAATAAATAAAATTTACAAAGTTTTCGCAGATATGGCGTTCGGGAGAGGGGCGGTCCTATCGCAGCGCGTCCGCGGCGAAGAGATGATCGATCTCCGCCTCCGTAAAACCGCATTCCGCCAGCACCGTCCGCGTTTCTTCGGGCGACGGCGGCCGGCCCGCGTGCCTGAACCGCACGGGCGTTTCGGAGAACTTGTAGGGACTGCCGGGCTGCCTCAGCGCGCGTCCCCCGCCGGCCGGAATTTCCGCCGCCATCCCGCGCTCCCGCGCCAGCCGGCTCTCCAGCGCCTCGCCGGGCGTAAGTACGGGTTCGATGCAGGCGTCGGCCTCGCGAAAGGCGTCGAGCCACTCTGCCAGATCGCGGGAACGAAAGATGCGCCGCGCCTCGGCCTTGACCGCAGGGCCCGCGTCCACCGTCAGCGGGATCCATTCCGCGTGTCCCAGCACGCGGCAGAACGCTTCCCAGAATTTGGGTTCCAGCCCGCCGAAGCTGATGTGCCGGCCGTCCTTGGTTTCGTAATAGTCGTACAGGGTTCCGCCGTTCAGCAGGGTGGCCTCCCGCGCGGGGGATTCCCCCGTATACAGGCAGGCCGCGCCCCACATGGCGTGAAAGGCCATCGCGCCGTCCGTCATGGATATGTCGAGAAACTGGCCTTTGCCGCTGCGCAGGCGGCGAATCACGGCGGCAAGGATCGCGACCATCGCGTTGCAGGAACCCGCGGCCACGTCCGCGATCTGGATGCCGTTCAAACTCGGCCCCTCGGCGCGGCGTCCCGAGTAGCCCGCCACGCCGCTCAGCGACAGGTAGTTGATGTCGTGGCCCGCGCGCTCGGACATAAAATTGCCATGCCCGTATCCCGTCAGCGAGCAGTAGATCAGGCGCGGGTTGACGGCGGAAAGCGCCGCATAGCCGAGACCCAGCTTCTCCATGACGCCGGGGCGGAATTGCTCTATGACGATGTCGTAGACGGACAGCAGCCGCTTCACGACCGAGGCCGCCGCCGGCGCGCGCAGGTTCAGCAGGACGGAGCGCTTGCCCCGTCCCAACTGCGCCGCCGCCGCAGAGCAGCGTTCGTCCGCGATGAGCGGCGGCAGCGTGTCCAGAAGATCCCGCCGCGTCGTCGTCGCGACGCGCAGCACCTCCGCCCCCATGTCCGCCAGATTCATCGTCGCGAAAGGTCCCGGCAACAGGGTCGTGAAATCCAGTATCCGGAGACCGTCGAGAGCGCCCTCCGGCTCGGGCCGAACGCGCGCGTCCTCGCTCAATACAGGTTCACGAAGATCTCACGCAGCTCGCTGTCCTCGAGAAATACGTAGTTGTTCACGAGCAGCCGCTGCTGGTTCTCGACGGTGGACTTCGTGAACTCGTCGATCTGTGCCTCCGTCATGCCGTATTCCCGCAGGGGCTTCTTCGCGATCAGCTTGTTCAGGAAGTTTTCCAGCGCGCCGTACACGTCGCCCGCCGCATCGACGCCGAGGATCTCAGCGAATATGCGCGTCAGCGAAGCGATCTTGCCGGTCGGGTTCTTGCGGATATAGAACTTCAGCACCTCCGTGAAAAACTGATAGTTCGCTTCGCCGTGCGGCACGTGGAAAGCGCCGCCTATCGAATAGGAAAGCGCGTGGACGGCTGCGCAGCCCGCGTTGCCGAAAGCGATGCCGGCGTAGTTCGAAGCCAGAACGAAGTCTTTCATATGCGCGTTTCTTTCATTTTCGCCTTTTTCCGCCACATGCTTGTAGCCTTTCATAATCAGCTTGATCGCGTGGATCGAATACTGCTCCGTGAACGGCGTGGCCTTGGGCGAAAGGTAGGATTCGACCGCGTGGATCAGGGCGTCGACCGAACTCGTTATGAACACCTTGTAGGGCAGGCTGTTCATCGTCTCGGGAATCAGGACGGCGACGTCGGCGTAGGTTTCCTCGACGGCTATGCCTTTCTTGACGTGCAGGGATTTGAGTTCCGCAATCGCGACGTTCGTCACCTCGCTGCCCGTGCCGCAGGTGGTCGGTATGACGACCAGCGTCTTGCGCTTCTGCGGGGGCTTCGCGCCCGTGAAGAGATCGACCGATTTCTCGGGGACGTCCAGCGCGAGGACCTTGCAGATGTCGACGATCGTTCCGCCGCCGAGCGCGATGATGCGGTCGTAGTCGTACTGTTTCGCCTCCCGCGCAATGCCGTCTATCATCTCGTCAGTCGGCTCGCCCGCGCCGTATTTTTCCTGAAAGACGATGTTCGTTTCGACGCCGAGAGGCTCAACGTAGGGCTTGTATATCCATTCGTTCGTAACCAGCAGATCCCTCTTGCCGATTTTAAATTCTTCGTGAAATTCTTTCACCTTATCGAAGTAATAGATCTTAGGAACGATTCTCAGTGCAAGCATGATGCTCCCCCTTTTTAATTTTCATTCATACAAAACGTTATAATTTCTCGCCGAAGCGCTTTTCAAATTCCTCCCGCAACAAGTCGCGATGCGCAGGATGCGCGACGGCGATCAGGTTCTTCGCCCGCTGCCTGAGCGACTGCGCCTTTAAAAGGGCCGCGCCGTATTCTGTGACGACGTAGTCCACATCGTTGCGCGAGGTCGTGATTGCGGAACCGTGTTCTAAAAACGGAACAATCTTGGGAATAACCGAGCCGTCTTTCTTCACCGTCACGGAGGGCATGGCGATGACGGCCTTTCCGCCCTCGCCCATCGCGACCCCGCGCATGAAGTCCACCTGCCCGCCGACGCCGCTGAACTGGCGCAGGCCCATGGATTCGGCATTCACCTGCCCCATGAGGTCCACCTCTATCGCCGAATTGATGGCGACCATCTTGTACTGCTTGCTGATCGTGATCGGATGGTTCACATAATCCACGGGTCTGACCTCGACGGCGGGATTCCTGTGCGCGAAGTCGTAGAGCTTTTTCGTACCCATGAGGAACGTCACGGTCATGCGCTTCTTGTTCATGGACTTCTTGGCGCCCGTGATTACGCCGGCCTCGAAGAGTTCCAAGGTGCCGTCCGAGATCATTTCGGAGTGTATGCCAAGGTCTTTCTTGTCTTTCAAAAACAGCATGACGGCGTCCGGGATCGCGCCTATACCGAGCTGCAGCGTCGAGCCGTTCTCGACCAAGGCGGCGCAGTGCTCGCCTATGGCCCTCTCCACGTCGCCGATCTTCGGCGGCTGTATCTCGTAGATGGGCGAATCGGCCTCCACAAGATAATCAAAAGCCGAGATGTGGACGATGCCGTCCCCGTAGGTGAAAGGTGTGTGCGCGTTCACCTGCGCGATGACCGTCTTCGCCGAGCTGATGGCCTGCAGCGTATAGTCCACGGAGGGACCGAGGCTTACGTAGCCGTGCTCGTCCGGCGGGCTCACCTGCAAGAGCAGCACGTCTGCGCGCAGCTTGCCCTCGCGAAAGAGTTTCGGAACCTCATGAAAAAAAGCCGGCGTAAAATCCCCCCTGCGCTCGGCTATGGCGCCCCGTGTGTTCGCGCTGGCAAAGAGCGGGTTGACGCGAAAATGCTTCTCCATGCCCGGGGCGGCGTAGGCGCCCGGCCCGAGGCTCACCATGTGCTTGATCTCTACGTTCTCATACTGCGCGGCGTTCGCCGCCATGGCCGCGACGAGAGCCGGCGGCTCGCCCACGCAATGGGCGAGCACGACGGCGTCCCCCGACTTGATGTGCCGCACGGACTCAGCCGCCGTGCAGAGCTTGCTTTTGTACTGATCTCTCCAATCCAAAATACCACCTCCCGTTAGGTTACTGTTCAAACAACTTATTCGCGCAAGAGCGCCTCAATTCGCGCGCAGACCTCCGGAAGCTGCGCCTCGTCCCACAGGGTAACGACGCCTCTGCGGGACGGATACGCGCCCAGCGCGGTGCAGCGATTCACGCATCCCGCTATGTAGAGCAGAAGATCGCAGCACCGGCCCTCCTGCGCGTATTCAAAGCGCAGACCGTCGCCCAAATGCCCCTTGACGGTCTCCAGCGCCCTCCCGCGCTCGTATCGCGGATTGCAGCCTCCGCAGAACTTAACACCGCACAGCATCGTGCGATTCGTCAATCCTTGATGCCGGCCAGCTTCTTAGCCAGCGCTTTCTTGCCCTCGATATTGCCTTGGCGCGCGATCATGATGCGCTGCGCCTGCGGCGAACCCGCGCCGTGCAGGGATTCCGTCCTGTAACCCACCGTGGCCGAACCGAGACAGAGGTTTTCAATGAAGCGCATCAAACGCTGCCTGTTCTCCGTGGGTACGGAAGCCACCCCTTGGAAGAATTTGTTGCACCATTCGCCGACGCTCAGGCCGGACGTCGTCGGCACCTTTTCGCCGGAGCGGAAGTCCTGCGCGGAGGGCATAGTCACGACGAGCCCGCCCGCAATGTCCTCGGCGAGCCGCACGATTTCATACGGGAAGCGCGTGACGTTCTGCTTGCACACGTTCGCGAGCAGGAGGTCGATCTGGTAATTGCCGGCTTTCGTCGGATAGCCCTCTGCGGAGCAGGCGATGCCGCAGCAATACAGGGTTTCGTTCAGATGCGTCATCTCGATGAGCTTGTCTTTGACATGGGATGCTTTCTGTGCGCCGTTGTAATCGGCGATCAAAGCCGCCGCGCCGATCAGCGCGTCGCCGACGCCCACCTTGCAGCCGCCGTAGGACTGCCGGTGATAACCCGCAAAGCGCTCGACGAGCATACCGGCGAAATCCCATTCCTCGCACAGGAATACGCGATCATTCGGGATGAACACGTTGTCGAAGACCACGAGGGCCTCTTGGCCGCCGAACTGCTTGTTGCCGACGTCGATGTCCGCGCCCTCTTCCATCTTGCGCGTGTCACAGGACTGCCTGCCGTAGATCATAAACAGGCCCTCCGCGTCGGAGGGGCAGGCGAACGAAACCGCGTAGCGCTTGTCCTCCTCGGTCATGGCTATGGTCGGCATAATCAGGTGCTCGTGCGAATTGATGGAGCCTGTCTGATGCGCTTTCGCGCCGCGAACGACGATGCCGTCCGCGCGCTTCTCGACGATGCGCACAAACAGATCGGGGTCGGTCTGCTTGCTCGGCGAAAGACCCCTGTCGCCCTTGGGATCCGTCATCGCGCCGTCCACGGTCAAATCGTTTTCCTGCACGTATATGAGATATTTCTTGAAGTTTTCATGATAGTGCGTGCCGTATTTCCCATCGATCTCGTAGGTCGTGGAATAGACGGCGTTGAACGCGTCCATGCCGACGCAGCGCTGGAAGCACGAAGCCGTCTTCTGCCCCAAGAGCCGCTGCATCTTCACCTTGTTTTTCAAATCTTCGGTGCTTTGGTGCAGGTGGGCAAAGCGATTGACTTTCTTGCCGGTCAGATTGGACGTCGCGGTCATCAGGTCGCTGTACTCCGGATCGTGCGCCAGATCATAGGTGATCGCAACGCAGTTGATCGACGGCCTGATCATCGGGTGGTCCACCCAGTTTTCAACTTTCTTGCCGAACAGATAGACCTTTGTACCCAGCTTCCGCAAGCTTTCGATGTACTGCTCCCCTGTCATTAAAGCCATGATTCAATTCCTCCTCATTTTCAAATCTCGATCTCACCACTAAGTATTTTTTTTGCCATATCGATGAGTTCACGGCTCACCGACATATCCAGTATAATATCATCCAATTCGGGAAGTTCTTCCAGCACAATGGATCGGATGATCTCTTCCACGGTATACTGCGCGGAGGGACAACCGCTGCAAGCGCCCGTCATCTTGATGTACGCCACACCGTTTTCGTATTTCGCGAGTTCCGCGCCGCCGCGATGTCCCTCGAGCAGAGGATTGACCTTCTCGGTCAAAATCGTCTTGATCTTCTCTTCCATAAAAATACCCGCGATTCTTTCCAAACAGATTGACGCTGTGCTTTCCACTAACAGTATATACACAATCGGCATAATTGGCAAGCAGAAATCGTTGCTCAAGCGCCCATTGCAAATCGCGGAGCGCTCCGGTATACTTTGAGGGGATCTTTCGAGCTCTCCCTTGAGACATCGATATACTCGCGACCCCCGGAGGCGGCCTGAAATGAACCGACAACAGCACCGCGGCGCGAAAGAGAATCGGCGCTGCGTCATCATCACCGCCCGCATCGAGGGCGCAATCGGCGCGGCGCTGCGCATCAGGGCGGACGACTTCATCCTGTGCGCCGACGGCGGCTACGACCGCGCGACCCGCGAGGGTATAACGCCGGCCGCGGTCCTCGGCGACTTCGATTCGATCACCGCGCCCCCGCGCGACGCGCCCGGTATGCGGACGCTCGTTTTCCCCGCCGAAAAGGACGACTCGGACACGCTGCTGGCCTTGAAATACGGTCTCGACGCCGGCTTCCGCGACTTCGTTGTCGTCGGCGGCCTGAGCGGGCGCTTCGACCACAGCTTCGCGAACCTCCAGACCGCGTCCTACTGCTTGGACCGCGGCGGGCGCGTATGGCTGGCCGACTCGATGAACAAGGCGACCCTGACGGACGCCGGCGTCTTCGTGCTGCAGCCGGAGAAAGGTTTTTACTTCTCCCTCTTCGCGTGGTCGGAAAGCTGCGGCGGCGTCGAAATAGAGAACGCCAAGTACAGCGTGCGGGATTTGCGGCTCACGCAGCGCTTCCCCATCGGCCTCAGCAACGAATTTAAAGAGGGTCCCGTCACGATCCGAACGGAGAGCGGACGCCTGCTGATCGTCCTGTCGCGCAAGGGGTGACCGCAAAGGTCCGCCGAGGCATGAATCCCGGCGGCCTTTGCGGCCCGCGCGCCGCAGCTTCTCCGCAGGCCGCAAACGAATCTCAATATTTGTCGAAATCGCCCCCCAAATCGATCTCGGCCGGTCGGCTGTACGACTGTGTTCCGCTCGGGATCGAGCGCGCGCCGAAAGATTCAGAAGCCGCATTTTCTTTCAGCTTGAACTGCGAAAGGATGCTTTCGAGCATGTTGGCCTGCGCGGACAGCTCCTGCGCCGCCGCCGCCGATTCCTCCGCCGTTGCGGAGTTGGCCTGCACCACGTCCGAAATCTGGCTCATTCCCCGCGTAATCTCGGATATGGATTCGCTCTGCCTGCTCGATGCGTCGCTGATCGACTGCATGGACAGCGCGTTCTTTTCGGATATCTCGTTGACGGAATTTAGGCTCTCGCTCGTCCGCGTGGCGATGGCATTGCCCTCCGTCACTTTCTGCGTGCTGCTCTCTATCAGCACAGCCGTCTCCTTGGCGGCTTCGGCCGACTTGGAAGCGAGGTTCCTGACCTCGTCCGCGACGACCGCGAAACCCTTGCCGTGCTGCCCTGCCCGCGCCGCCTCCACGGCGGCATTCAGCGCAAGGATATTGGTCTGGAACGCGATGTCGTCTATGACCTTAATCACCTTTGCGATGTTGTTTGAACTCTCGTTGATGTCGTGCATCGCCTCCGTCATATTGCACATGGATCCCATGCTCTCGCTCATGTATTTGGATGAGAGCTGCACATCGTTGTAGGCTTCCTGTGACTTCTTCGTGTTGTCCTCGGACTGCGACAACACCTGCGAAATGGAAGCGGAAAACTCCTCAAGGGTCGCGGCCTGTTCGCTCGAGCCTGATGCCAGCGATTGCGCGCCCGTCGCGATCTGTCCCGCGCCCGCGGAAACCTGCGCCGACGCCTCCTTGATTTCGAGCAGCATCTTGTTGTTCTTGCTTATGACCGTGTTGATGGATTGGTTCATGATATCCTTATCGGAACGGATGGGAACGGAGGAACGGTAATCGCCGTCGGCGATCAGGGCCAAGATGCCCGCCTGCTCCTTGATGGCGTCGATCATTGATCGGAAAGCCTCCGCGAGGGCGCCGATCTCATCCCTGCTGCTCGCGTTCACGTTGACGTCTATGTCGCCCTTTGCGATGGAGGACGCCGCCTCGACCAAGTGCATGGTGGGCGTCGCGATGAGCCTTGCGATCACGATGCCGAACAAGATGGCGCCCACCACGGAGATGACCGCAATTGCGATCAGAATGATAATCAGCAGGCTCGCCTTTTTCGTATCGGAAACATTCGCGTCATTGGCGGTGCTCTTGATCAACTCGGCCAGCTTCGTGATGTTCGCCTGCAGGTCGGTCGTCAAGGAGTTCACGATGATGGCGTATGCGCCCTCCGTATCGCGCGCTTGGATTCGCGCCACCAGCTCGTCGAGCTTCTGCAGATACGCGTCGTTCTCCTCATTGATGTCGTTAATCAAAGCCCTGCCCGCATCCGTCACCAAATTATCCTCCAGATAAGAGATTTCCTCGGCAACCGAGTTGCGGGCGTCATCCAGTTTTTGGAGCGAATCTTTCACTTTCGCGGGATCGTCTATATACATGATCGCATCGCGGTACGCAACGCGTTGTAAGGCCAAGCCGTATTCCACATCGCCCACGTACTCCATGTTTTTGACATGGACGAACATCTGCCCCTGCGTTTTGTCCAGCGCGGACATGCCGTAGATGCCGATGATGCCGACCGCAGCGGTCAGCACGGCCACGAACAGAAAGCCGAATAAAAGTTTATTTCTTATTTTCCAGTTTTTCATAACAGACCTCCGATGGTTCTATTTAAGTTCACATATAAAAGGGAGCCTCCCCATTGAATGAAGACCCCCTTTTTGATTTTGCGGCCTACAAGGCGACGGCCTTGGGGAGCCTTTCGTCTATCATATTCATCAGGTTGTCGGCGCGCGGAAGCCTGTCCGCAAGTACGCCGTCCGCGACGACGACGAGCGCGGCCCGCTGCGGTGCGAGCACGCCGCCCGCGATCTCACCCGGCGACGCGCCGCGATAGACGGG
>JAITAX010000093.1 GCA_031283865.1 Eubacteriales Family XIII. Incertae Sedis bacterium | reverse complement strand
CGAGCGTTCCGCCGCAGGGCGGCCGCAAGCACCCGCATCAGGATTTCATACAGTTCGACACGACGAACGTGCTCTTCATATGCGGCGGCGCCTTCGACGGTCTCGACAAGATCATACAGCGGCGCATCGGCGAAAAGACCATAGGCTTCAACGCGGAGATTCGCAAGACCAAGCTCGAATCGGACGATATTCTGAAGCTCGTGCAGTCGGAGGACCTGCTGCAGTACGGGCTCATCCCCGAGTTCATCGGGCGTCTGCCCGTCATGGTCACGCTGCACCAGCTGGACGCGGACGCGCTCGTCAGGATCATCCGCGAGCCCAAGAACGCCATCCTGAAGCAGTACAAGAAGCTCTTCATGCTCGACAGCGTGGAGCTTGAGATCGAGGAGGACGCCATCATCCGCATCGCGGAGAAAGCCATCGAGCGGAAGACGGGCGCCAGAGGCCTGCGGAGCATTCTGGAGCACGTCATGACCGACATCATGTTTGAAATTCCGTCGAGAACGGACATCAAGCGGGTGATCGTGACGGTCGGGACCATCGACCATGACACGGGGCCGACGCTCGTATTGACGGACAAAAAGGAATTGGTGAAATCCTCCAAGGAGCACGCTTCCTAATGGGCATCGACGACAAGAAAAAAAAGCTCAGGGAGCTGCTGAGCGACATAGAGCGCCTGAACCGCGACGTTTCCGACGAGAAGTTTGAATTGGCGGGACCGCTGCCGGAAGAAGAACTTTCCGACGTCCTTGGGCCGGAGGAAAACGAAGCTTTTGCAGAGGAGGATCGCATCAAAATCGTACCCATGATTCCGCTGCGGGGGCTTGCCATCTTCCCGTACATGGTCCTGCATTTCGACATCGGCCGGGAGAAGTCGATCAGCGCGCTCGAAAAGGCCATGATCCGCAACCAGATGATCTTCCTCGTGGCGCAGCGGGACGCCGAAACGGACCTGCCCACGGGCGAGGACTTCTACCGCGTCGGCACAATCGCGAAGATCAAGCAGATGCTGAAGCTGCCGGGCGACGCCATCCGCGTGCTGGTCGAGGGCATCAGCCGCGGCGTGGTCGACCACATCATCTTCGAGGTGCCCTACTTCAAATGCGCCGTTCGCGAGATGGAGGAGGTCGAGTACGAGGAGATTCCGAACCGCGTGGCGGCCCTGATGCGGAGTACGCTGACGCGCTTTGAGGAATATTTGAACCTAAGTCCCAAGGTTTCGCAGGATATCTTTCCGTCCGTGGCCTCCGTGGATCAGCCGGGGCGGCTGGCCGACGTGATTACCTCGCACATCGACGCGAAGCAGGAGGACAAGCAGTCCGTGCTGGAGGCTTTCGATCCCGAGCGCAGGCTCGAGGTGCTGAACGGCATCCTTGTAAAGGAGATCGACATCCTGCAGATCGAACGTGATATAAACTCCAAGGTGCGTATGCAGATCAACAAGTCGCAGCGGGAGTATTACCTGCGGGAGCAGATGCGGGCCATCCAAGAGGAGCTGGGACAGGATGAGGCCATCGAGAGCGAGATCGAGGATTGGCTCAAGCAGCTCGCGGAATTGAATTTGGCGGAAAAGACGGCGCAGAAGATCGAAAAGGAAATCAAGCGCCTGACTAAGATACAGTCTTCGTCGGCCGAGGGCGGCGTGATTCGCTCGTACATCGAATGGATCTTCGCCCTGCCTTGGAACAAGTACACGCAGGAAAAGACGGACATTCCCAAGTCCGAACGGATCTTGAACGAGGACCATTACGGCCTTGAAAAGGTGAAAGAGCGCATACTCGAGTACCTTTCCGTCATGCAGCTTTCCGAGAGCCTGAAAGGTCCGATCCTGTGCCTCGTCGGGCCGCCGGGCGTCGGCAAGACCTCCGTCGCGAAGTCTATCGCGCGCGCCACGGGCCGGGAGTTCGTCCGCATGTCGCTGGGCGGCGTGCGGGACGAGGCCGAGATACGCGGCCATCGCAGGACCTATATAGGGGCCATCCCGGGGCGCGTGGTTTCGGCCATGAAAGAAGCCGGCTCGATGGACCCCGTATTCTTGTTTGATGAAATCGATAAAATAGGGAATGATTTTCGCGGCGATCCGGCCTCGGCCCTGCTCGAGGTGCTGGACCCCGAGCAGAACAAGGACTTTACGGATCATTACCTCGAGATACCGTTTGACCTCTCCAAGGTCATGTTCATAACGACGGCCAATACGGCGGACACGATCCCGCGCCCCCTGCTCGACCGCATGGAGGTCATAGAGGTTCCGGGCTACACGGAAGAAGAGAAAGTGAAGATTGCGGAGCAGTACCTCGTGCCTAAGAAGATCAAGGAGCACGGCCTCGCGCCCGCGCATGTCCGCATCTCCGAGCAGACGACGCGGGAGATCATCAATTACTATACGCGCGAATCGGGTGTGCGCAACCTCGAACGCGAAATCGCGAACGTCTGCCGCAAGGTCGCGCGCCGCGTCGTGGAGAAAGAGATCGCGACGACGCGCGTGAATCCCTCCAACATCGAGCGATTTCTCGGCAAGAAGCGCTTCCGCTATGACGTGATTGCGAACGAAACGCAGGTCGGCGTGACGACGGGGCTCGCGTGGACCTCGGTGGGCGGCGTCACGCTCTCAATCGAAACCGCGGTCGTACCCGGTTCGGGCCGTCTGGTTCTGACAGGGCAGCTCGGCGACGTCATGAAAGAATCCGCGCGCGCCGGGGTCAGCTATATACGCTCGCTGAGCGACGAGTTGGGCATCAAGAAGAGCTTTTACAAGGACGACGATCTGCACATACACATACCGGAGGGCGCGACGCCCAAGGACGGCCCCTCCGCGGGCGTAACGATGTTCTGCGCGATGGTTTCCGCGCTGACGGACACCCCCGCCCGGCAGGATATCGCCATGACGGGCGAGATCACGCTGCGCGGCAAGATACTGCCCGTGGGCGGCATACGCGAGAAAGTGCTGGCCGCGCACAGGGCCGGGATTCGCAAGGTGCTCCTGCCTGCGGGAAACGAGCGCGACATTGACGATGTCCCGCAGAACGTGCGGCGCAAGCTGGAGTTCGTGCTGATTGAGAACGCCGACGAGGCGATGAAGCACGTCCTCGTGCGCGCCGCCTTGCCCGAGCCGGCGCCCCCGGTGAAGAAGCAGGCCGTGAAGCGGCGCGCGGGCGCGGGCGCCTTTGCGGGAGCGAAGCGTGATCATTAAAAAGGCGGAGCTTGTCGCCGTCGCCGTGCGCGCGGACGGCTATCCCCCGGACGATCTGCCGGAGGTTGCGTTTGCGGGCAGGTCGAACGTGGGCAAGTCCTCGCTTTTGAACCTGCTGACGGGGCGGCGGCAGCTTGCAAAGGTCAGCGGCAGCCCCGGAAAGACGCGGACGATCAACTTCTACCGCATCAACGACGCGCTCCGCATCGTGGATTTGCCGGGTTACGGCTACGCGAAGATCTCCAAGTCCGTGGCCGAGGGCTTTGGCGATATGGTGGAAGCCTATCTGAAAGGCAGAAAGGGTCTCGCGCTCGTGGTCCTGCTCGCGGACATTCGGCACAGACCCTCGGCGCAGGATGTGCAGCTTTTCGAATGGCTGCGGCACTACGAGCTGAACGCCTTGGTGGTCGCGACGAAAGCCGACAAGATTTCGCGCAGCGCGGTCGCCGCGCAGCTTGGGCTTATACGCGAAACCCTTGGACTTTCGCAGGCGGCGCGCGTGATTCCCGTTTCGACGCTGAAGCGGACGGGCGTGGAGGAACTGCTGGAGGAGATCGCCTCCGCGACGGGCTTCGCGGCGCGATGATCGAGCGCGCTTTTGCCGTTCGGCGCGGCCGGCGGCGAAGAAAGGCAGGCGGCGGTGCAATTTTTTTCATGGCGAATCATAGGCAAGCGAATCAAGGCCATACGCTTCATGATGGCGGACAAGACCGGTCCCAAACGGAAGAAGCTGCTCGTCGTAGCGGGCATTGTCTATCTTTTTTTGCCCCTCGACATCATACCGCCCGTGCTGTTTCCTTTCGGCTGGATAGACGATGTGATTATCTGGCTCTGGATTCTGTGGCACTTGAAAGATACGCTGGACAATTACTGGCTCGGAGAGAAAACGGTGGACCTGTCTAAGAAGTACAAGGGCAAGAAAATCATAGACGGGGCGGATTTTGAGGTCAAAGACGATACAAAAAAA
>JAITAX010000088.1 GCA_031283865.1 Eubacteriales Family XIII. Incertae Sedis bacterium | reverse complement strand
AAGCGCCGTTTGGGGGTTTACGACGGATCCGCTCCTCGAGCGGGTCTGCTTTGTCATGTTGTTTTTGCGCTTTCCTGCGACAATTCTCTCGTTTTTCTCCTCCCCCCCCCCTCTGCACTCGACGAATTTGCCCTCTTTTTCACTCTTTTGATCTCTGCTTGATGCGTTTTGCGGAAACTCAAGAGAAAGGTGTGATGTGCTTTGTGCCTGAAGTGCTTTGTGCCGCGGATTTGACGCAGATTTGACAAAACACGGGCTGCATTCTTGACATAGGCCGCGTACACTTTGAATATGCGGCGTTTTTCGCCGTGACGCCGGCTGCAAAGCGCGGCTGAGCAATTTGGCAATCGTGTAAAAAAGGAGGAACCGATGATGAAAAAATTTCTGTTAAGACCCGTTTTTGTAATTTTCTTATGCCTGTTCGCTCTCGCGGGCTGCGGCGGAGCGCAGAGCGGAAGCGCGGACGCTTCCGGGGGCAACGCGGCGGACGCGGCGAACGAATCCGAAGCGGAAAGCGCCGCGCCGGAAGCCTTGTCCGGCGCGATTACGGTCGTTTCCCGAGAGGACGGCTCCGGCACGCGGGGCGCCTTTATTGAACTCTTCGGCGTGCAGGACGAGGACAAAACGGACCGCACGGCAATCACAGCCGAGATCACGAACAACACAGCCGTCATGATGACCTCCGTCGCGGGCAATGAGAACGCCATTGGCTACATCTCCCTCGGCTCCCTGAACAACTCGGTCAAGGCCCTGCGGATCGACGGCGCGGCGGCCTCCGCAGACAACATCAACAACGGCAGCTACACGATTTCCAGACCCTTTTTGATCGCCCTGAAAGGCGCGCCCGGTCCCGTCGCACAGGATTTCATCGACTACATCATGAGCACCGACGGTCAAGATATTATCGAAAGCAACGGCTATATCCGCGTGGCTGCCGGCGACACTTTCACGAGCGCGGCGCCCGCGGGCAAGATCATCATCGCGGGTTCGTCCTCCGTCACGCCCATCATGGAGAAGTTGACGGAAGCCTATCTGAAGATCAACGCGGACGCCGAGATCGAGATACAGCAAAGCGATTCTTCGACCGGCATGAACGCGGCGATCGACGGTGTCTGTGACATCGGCATGGCCTCACGCGAACTAAAGGACAGCGAGATCGAAAAGGGACTCAGCGGCACGACAATCGCGATGGACGGCATCGCCGTGATCGTCAACCTGAACAACCCCATAGACGGTCTCGGCAAGGATCAGGTCCGGGATGTGTTCATGGGCGCGATCGGCGATTGGTCGGGTCTGCAATAATGACCGCGTTCGCAATGCCCGTATTCGTATTCGCAATCCTGCTGATCGTCGCGATTGCGCTGCTCATCGCCCTGATCGTCGCCTTGGTGCGCGGCAAGCGCTTTCGGGAACGCTTCATGCGCGGCGTCTTTCTCGCGGCGGCCTGCGTTTCCGTGCTGTGCGTGCTGCTCATCTGCCTCTTCCTCTTCGTGAACGGCGTCCCTGCCATCGGCGAGATCGGACCGCTCCGCTTTCTCGCCGGCACGAGCTGGAGGCCGGGGAACGGCCTGTACGGCATTGCGCCCATGATTCTCGGCAGTCTGTACGTCACGGCGGGCGCCATCCTCTTCGGCGTACCCCTCGGCCTGCTGACGGCGGTGTTCATGGCGAGCTTCTGCGGCAAGCGTCTGCACGGGGTCGCAAGTCCCTTGATCTCTTTGCTCGCGGGCATCCCCTCCGTCGTGTACGGCTTCTTCGGGCTTGTGGTTATGGTGCCGGCCGTGCGCCTGCTGTTCGGCAGCGACGAAACCGGCGGAAAGAGTATGCTGACCGCTTCGCTGCTGCTCGGCATCATGATCCTGCCCACAATCGTCAGCGTATCGGAAACGGCCATACGCGCCGTTCCCGATATCTACTACGAGGGGGCGCTCGCGCTCGGCGCGACGCACGAGCGCGCCGTGTTCTTCGCGGTGCTGCCGGCGGCGAAATCGGGCGTCATGGCGGCTGTGATCCTCGGCGTCGGGCGGTCGATCGGCGAAACGATGGCCGTCATCATGGTCGCGGGCAACCAAGCCGTCATCCCGGGCAATCCGCTGCACGGCCTGCGCACGATGACGGCCAACATCGTGCTCGAAATGGGCTACGCGGCGGATCTGCACCGCGAGGCGCTGATCTCCACCTCCGTCGTCCTCTTCGTCTTCATCCTGCTGATTAACTTCCTGTTTTCGCTGGCTAAGAGGGGGCAAACGTTATGAGGACGCCGATGTCGCTTTTGCGAAAATTCCGAGTGTTTTGGCACAGACTGCTGCTGCGGGCGCTGCGCGTCGCCGTATTCGCGGCGGCGAGCCTGACGGCTTTAATCACGGCCTTTCTGATCGGCTATATCCTCATCAAAGGCATTCCGAACATCACGCCGAGCCTGTTCGCGCGCGTCTATACGAGCGAGAACGTCTCGCTCTTCCCGGCGCTCGTCAACACGGTGCTCATCACGGCGCTGTCCCTGCTGCTCGCCGTCCCGCCGGGCGTCTTTGCCGCCGTCTACCTCGCGGAGTACGCGCGCCGCGGCAACAGGCTCGTCCGCATCGCGCGCGTCGCGGCTGAAACCCTCACGGGCATCCCCTCCATCGTGTACGGGCTTTTCGGTATGCTGCTGTTCGTGGTTTGGCTGCACTGGGGCTATTCGCTGCTCGCGGGCGCGTTCACGCTCGCCGTCATGGTGCTTCCGCTCATCATGCGGACGACGGAGGAGGCCCTCCTGTCCGTCCCCGACATCTACCGTGAGGGCAGCTTGGGTCTCGGCGCGGGGCGTCTGCGCACCGTCTTTGCCATCGTGCTGCCCGCGGCCGGACCGGGCATCCTCGCGGGCGTCATCCTTGCCATTGGTCGCATCGTGGGCGAAACGGCGGCCCTGATCTTCACGGCGGGAACGGTGGCTAAACTTCCGAGCAGCGTTTTTTCCTCCGCGCGAACGCTTTCGGTCCACATATACAGCCTGTCGAACGAGGGCCTCTATTTGAATCAGGCTTACGCCACGGCGGTTTTGCTGCTCGTCCTCGTCCTCTGCATCAATGCGCTGTCGAGCTTTATGGCCGGGAGGCTCACGCGGGCCTCCGAATAAATTCTGAATTAAAGCGATGTTATGAAAGGCGGCCGGGATGGATAAAATCGGCATAGAGAATCTGAACCTGTATTACAGCAGCGTGCAGGCCCTGCGGGACATCAATTTCCGCGTGGCCGAACACGAGATCAGCGCGCTGATCGGACCCTCGGGCTGCGGCAAATCCACGCTGCTCAAGACGCTGAACCGCATGAACGACATCGTGGAGGGCTGCCGCGTCACGGGAAAGGTTCTCGTGGACGGCGAGGACATCTACCGCACGCAGGACGTGAACCTGCTGCGCAAGCGCGTGGGCATGGTGTTCCAAAAGCCCAATCCTTTCCCGATGAGCATCTACGACAACATCGCTTTCGGTCCGCGCACGCACGGCGTACACGCGGGCGTCTCGCTGGATCTGATCGTGGAGAAATCCCTGCGGGACGCCGCCATCTGGGATGAGGTCAAGGACCGGTTGAAAAAGAGCGCCCTCTCCCTTTCGGGCGGACAGCAGCAGCGGCTGTGCATTGCGCGGGCGTTGGCGGTGGCGCCCGAAGTGCTGCTTATGGACGAGCCGACCTCCGCGCTCGACCCCATTTCCACTTCCAAGATCGAAGACCTTGTCCGCACGCTGAAAAAGGAATATACTATTGTCATCGTAACGCACAATATGCAGCAAGCCGCCCGCATTTCCGACACGACGGCTTTCTTCCTGCTCGGCGAACTTATCGAATACGGCGCTACGGAAAAGATCTTCTCCATGCCGCGGGATCGGCGGACGGAGGACTATATTACAGGGAGGTTCGGCTGATGCGGGACAGTTACAGAAAACAACTCGAAGCCTTGCACGTTTCGCTTATTCGCATGGGCGCTTTCTGCGAAGAGGCCATCGCAAAGGCCGTAAAGGGCCTGCTGGACGAAGATTTGTCCCTTGCGGAGGAGGTGGCGCAGACGGAGCGGGAAATCGATCTGATGGAGCGCGAGATAGAGGCGTTCTGCCTGCGGCTGCTGCTGCGCGAACAGCCGGTGGCCGGGGACCTGCGGCAGATTACGGCGGCGCAGCGCATGATCACCGACATGGAGCGCATCGGCGACCAGGCGGCGGACATCGCGGAGCTTTCGGCTTTCATGGTCGGCAGCCCCGTGAAGAGCGACATCCACATCGGCGACATGGCGCGCGCCGCCGTCAAGATGCTGTCGGACAGCGTGGATTCTTTCGTCGGCGACGATCTGGCGAAAGCGCGCAGCGTAATCGCCTACGACGACGTGGTGGACGGGCTGTTCGACAAGGTCAAGCGGGAATTGATCGCCCTGATCGCGAAAGACGGCGAGAACGGCGGCGCCTGTCTCGACCTGCTCATGATCGCGAAATATCTCGAACGCATAGGCGATCACGCCACGAACATCGCTGAATGGGTGGAGTATTCCATCACGGGAAACAGGAGGGCATAGGCTTGATTTATTTGGTGGAAGACGAGACGAACATTCGCGATCTTGTGGTCTACACGCTGCAGAGCACGGGACTCGAAGCGCGGGGCTTCGCGGACGGAAACGCTTTCCGGCAGGCCCTGCGGGAACAAGCGCCCGACCTTGTCCTGCTCGACATCATGCTGCCCGGCGAGGACGGTCTCGCCATACTGAAGCAGTTGCGCGCCTCCGCTTCGACAGCGCGGCTCCCCGTCATGATGCTGACGGCGAAAGGGACGGAGTACGACAAGGTTCTGGGTCTCGATTCGGGCGCGGACGATTACCTGCCCAAGCCTTTCGGGATGATGGAGCTTGTGGCGCGCGTCAAAAGCCTGCTGCGGCGCGCCGGGCCGGTCGCGAGCGCGGAGGAATACAAGGCGGGCCGGCTCTTCGTGAGCGTTCCGCGCCACATCGTCACGGTGGACGGCGCGGAGGTTTCCCTGACGCGCAAGGAGTTCGATCTGCTGGCCTTTCTGCTGAAAAACGCGGGCCTTGTCCTCACGCGGGACCGCATCCTTTCGGCGGTATGGGAATACGATTTTGAGGGGGAAACGCGGACGGTGGACACGCACATCCTCACACTGCGGGGAAAGCTCGGCGTTTGCGGCAATCTGATTCAAACGGTGCGCGGTCTCGGCTACAAGATAGGGGAACTGAAATGAAGCGTTCCATTCTCATCTTCGCCTGTGCGCTGACAGGTTTTTCTATTATCGTTACGGCCATCTTGATACACCTCGCGGCGTATTGGAGTTTTTCCGAACGCATCAAGCGTGAGGCCGTCGTGGAGCTGGGTTATCTGCGCGCGGCGGTCGAGCTGTCGGGTCCGGAATACTTGGAAACGCTGCGAAACGGCCTTTCCGATCCGCGCATCAGCCTGATCGCGGCGGACGGCGCCGTCCTGTACGACAGCACGGGCAAGGCCGCCGAGATGGAGAACCACGCGGACCGGCCGGAGGTAAAAGCCGCGCTCGCGGACGGCTCGGGCGCGAGCACGCGCTTCTCCGAAACGATACGCAAGCAGACCCATTACTTTGCGGTGCGGCTGAACGACGGCACAATCCTGCGCATAGCCTGTACGACGGACAGCGTATTCGCCTCGCTCGGATGGATGATCCTGCTCACGCTCGCCATCGTGGCGGCGGTCTTCTGCGGGGCCGCATGGACGAGTTCACGCGCGGCCCAAAGAATCGTGGAACCCCTGAGCCGGCTGAACCTCGATCTGCCGGAGGAGAACGCCGCGTATACGGAGCTGAGTCCCCTGCTTTCCGGCATCAAACGGCAGAACGACCGCATTGCCGAACAGCTTGAAGAAATGCGGCGGAAGCAGCTTGAGTTCTCCGCCGTTTCGGAGAGTATGCGCGAGGGCTTGATCGTGCTGGACAGAGAGGCGCGCGTCGTATCCTGCAACCGCAGCGCGCTGAGCCTGCTGCACGCGCATTTCACGGGCGCAGAGGCCGAAAGCGTGCTGAAGCTGCGGCGGGACGAGCCTTTCCGCCGCGCCGTGGAACAGGCGCTTGACGGCGAGCCGTCGGAAACGATGCTTTTCTCGGAGGGCCGGCATCTGCAGTTGATCGCAAATCCCATCGCGGACGGCGGGGAGATACAGGGCGCCGTCCTCATGCTGCTCGACGTAACGGAGCGCGAGGACCGCGAAAAGCTGCGGCGCGAGTTTTCCGCGAATGTTTCCCACGAACTCAAGACGCCGCTGACCGCCATCTCCGGCTACGCGGAAATTCTGTCGAATGGGCTTGCCGGCGGGGAGGACGCGCCGCGTTTCGCGCGGATCATCTACGCGGAGGCGCAGCG
>JAITAX010000025.1 GCA_031283865.1 Eubacteriales Family XIII. Incertae Sedis bacterium | reverse complement strand
ATATGCTGCAAGGTGCAACCGCCGCAGCGCCCGAACTGCGCGCAAAGCGGCGCGGTGCGATCCAAAGAAGGCTCGACAAGCCGCCGCAACGAAGCCAAGGCGTAGCGCTTCTTCATCCTTTTGATCGTCACGAGCGCCAGATCACCCGGGATCAGGCCCGGCACGAACACGGTGAAACCGTCGTCCGCGCGGCCTATGCCCCGCCCCGAGGCGTCCGTATCCGTGATTCTGACCGCGCCGTTCGCAGCGGCTTCGCGGCGCGCTTCGGTTTCCTCCGCGCCGCCGGCCTCACGCGCCGGTCCCATCGTCCAAGGTCAGGACCACGGCTGCGTACAGATCCGGCATCAGCCTCTTCAGGCGCACCGGCCTGAGATTGTGATCCGTGATGCCGTGCCAAGTCTTGCCTGCGGCGAGCAGTTCCCCGTCCGCCTTGCGCAGAATCTCGTAGGCCATCACGATGCTCGCACCGCCCAAATCGTCGACGCGGCACACGATATCGAGCCGATCATCATAAAGCGCAGGACGCCGGTACTTGCACGCGACTTCCGTAACGGGAAGCCATATGCCTTTCTTTTCGAGTTCGGCGTAGGGATACCCGATCTGTCGCAGATACTCCGTTCTGCCGATCTCAAACCACTTTATGAAATTCCCGTGGTATGCGACGCCCATCGCATCCGTGTCCGCGTAGATCACGCGCGTTTCGGAATAAAATTTCTTAGCCATGCGTTCGTCCTTTCCCGTTTCGACGCGTCCCGCGCCTGCCGTCCGTCAGTCGTCCGCTTCCGTTTCATCCTCCGTCCCGTCCTCCTCCTGCGCATCGTCGGCGAGCATATCCCGATACCAGCAGAGCGTTTCCACATAGGCCGTGTATATGATCTCCGGCGTCAGGTCGTAGAGGATCAGCATACGGGAAACCGCCGCCCAATTCGCCGATTCGTAATCGATTATGAAATTGTAAACATCGCCGAACTTCCCCGTGTGCGATATGAGGGCCGTGCGAATGTCATCGGACACGAGTACGAGCTTCAGCGCGTCCTCCATGGACATCTCCAGCATCGCATCCAGCACGGAAAAAACGCCCATGAGAAACAGGCTCTGCGCATCGGCGTAAAGCCCGAACTTGATCGCCAGCGCTTCCGCGAACTTCGCGCGTATCAGCGACAGCTTTGTGATCTCATTCGGCTTTTCCGCGCCGATCCGGTTGGCAGCCGCGGCCGTGATCCACTTGCGGACCTCTTCCTGTCCCAGCATAACCACGGCGCCGTTTATGGTCTTGATCTCGTTCCGGCGCCCGTTGCTCCCCGTCGTATTCACCATGCGCAGCAAGGAGATAGTCAGCGCCGGGTCCCTCTGAATGATCTTCGCCACGGCATCGAACTCAAAATTGTCCGAGCGCACCTTGTTCAGCAGGTTTATCATGTTGACCTGCAAGGGAGAGACCTTGTTGTCCCCCTCCGAGAACGGCATACGGTAAAAACTCCCCTCATAAAGACCCTTGTATTTCTTCCGTGCGCTCTGAAATATCTCCATGGAGTTGATATCGGTGTAAACGCAGCGCATATGCGAAAATTTTTCCGCAACCTGCTTTCTGAGCATCACCTGCTTGGGGTCGTCGAACGAGCGCTGGTCGTAAAATATGAAATCGCAGAGTTCCAGAATGTGCATATACGCCACGACGTTGTTTATTCTGCATACGCCGAAGCGATAGCCGAGTTCCCTGAGTCGCCGGACATTGCCCACATTCGTCGCGTCGCCTTTCACATTCCCGTCTATGAGAAAGATGATCTTGTCGCGCGGTTCATCGCAGACCTTGTCGAGATCGGTCATCAGCATGAGTTTGCTGACGGGAACGAAGATCGGCTTGCCCATCGTGAGCGCGTCAAGACCGACCACCTGCAGCATGGCGAGCAAAAGGGAATGCATGGCGCCGTCGAAATGAATGCCCTCCTTTGCAGCCGACAAAAGATCATTGCCCTTGCTGTAGCGAAACATATACGCCTCCACGGTATTCTCTTCGCTGAAGAGGGGTACCGGCACCACCAACAAATCCATCTGTTCACTGTCTCCTTTCCATCGTCCGAGCGCAAAATGCAACAAGCATGTTTATCATGCAGCCGTTTCCGGCACAGCAGGAGGGCGGCTCAATCCGTATAACAGGCGCCCTGTGGACATTATACACCGAAACGATAGATCTATAAAGGGGGACGCGCGCCTTTTTTCCGGGACAAAACAGCGCCTGTTGCAGTTCAGACCCCTGCGGCCGGAGGCAAGGTCCTGCGCCCCTCACCGCCGCCGCGCGGCAATCGCCTCTATCCGCTTGAGCCTGTGACAGACGCTCGACTTCGTGATCGGCGGCGCCATCATCTCGCCGAGTTCCGACAGCGAAGCCTCCGGATACGCGAGGCGCAACTGCGCCGTGACGCGCAGTTTTTCCGGCAGCGCGGACAGACCATCGTCGCCCTGCAGCGCGGCGATGGCGCCGAGCTGCTCCGCCGCCGCGCGCAACTGCTTGTCGAGGTTGGCGTTGTCGCAGTTGCTGAGGCGGTTCGTCCTGTTTCTGAGTTCCTTGAAGATACGCACATTCTCTAACTTCAGCAACTGCCCGTGCGCGCCGAGGATGTTCAGGATGTCCGCAATGCGCCCGGCGTCTTTCAGATAGACGGCGAAACGCCCCCTGCGGACGGCGATCTTCGCGCGGATATCCGTGAAGCCGTTGAAGAGCCGCCTGAGATCGGAAGCCAAGTTCTCCGAGCCGCAGACGATTTCGAGGTGATAACCCTTTTCCGGGTCGCTCAGCGCGCCCGCGCCGAGGAAAGCGCCGCGCAGGTAGGCCTTGCGGCAGCACTTGGTCTTTAACAGTTCGTCGCAGAGGCCCTCGTTCAGACAGCTGCAGTCTTCGCGCGTAAGCAAAATGCCCGTTTCGCGCAGGATATGCTCCGCGTCCGCGCTTTCCTCCATGCAGAGTTCGTAGAGGTGCCCTTTCTTTCTGAAATTCGCATGATCCCCCACGAAGAGATTCGCGCGCGCGCCGAAATATTCCTTGAGCAGCTTTTTGTAATGCCGCGCCACGGCGGGATTCTCCGTCGAGAGCGTCAGCGCGAGCCTGCCGCTCCCCGCGAAGCCCACGACGCCGCCGAAGCGGACAAAACCCGCGATCTCCGCCAGCCGGCAGCATTCTTTCTCGGGCATTGCGTGCGCGAGTTCGTTTTTCACGTCCGATGCAAAGGACATCTACCGCCTCTCTCCCCGCTTCATAAGCTCCGCGATCACATCGGCGATGCGCATGGAATCGTGCCGTATGTATCCGCTTTTGATCTCGATGAAATCACCCGCCGTCAGCTCGACGCCGCTCTGCCGCAGATACGCCGCATCCCGCTCGGTCGGCAGGACCTGCCGCGCGCCGTCCGAAATGTACGGCGCCAAAGAGGCCGCGTCCGGGCTGCGGTCGTTGGCGATCACATGCTCGATAAGCCCGGCGCCCGTGTACTCCGTGAGCCTTGCGACGTGCTCCGCCACGCCGAACCCGTCCGTCTCGCCGGGTTGCGTCATGATGTTGCACACGTAAATCTTGATGCAGCGCGCGGCGGCCAGCGCCTCGCACAGCCCCCGCGACAGGAAGTTCGGAATGATGCTCGTGAAGAGGCTGCCCGGGCCGATCAGCACCGCGTCCGCCTCGGAAACGGCGCGGCAGGCGGCGGCGGAAGCGGTCGAATCCGAGGGCCACAGAAACACCCGCTTGACGGGCGAGGCTTCGGAAAGGACCACCCGAGGAATCTGCGACTCCCCAAACACCAGATTGCCGTTCTCCAGCTCGGCGCAGAGCCGGACCGCCGCATCCGTAATCGGTATCACGCGGCCCTGCACCCGCAGGATATCACTCATCCGCGAAACGGCCTCTTCAAAATTGCCGTAGATGTCGTTCAGCGCGGCGATCATCAGGTTGCCCATGCTCTGGCCTGCCAGCCGCCCGTCCTTAAAGCGGTATTTGAGGATCTCCTGCATGGCGTTTTCCTCGTCCGCCAAGGCCAGCAGGCAACTGCGCACGTCGCCCGGGGGCAGCATACCAAGG
>JAITAX010000282.1 GCA_031283865.1 Eubacteriales Family XIII. Incertae Sedis bacterium | reverse complement strand
GGAGAACAGGCAGCTCGTCCTCGGCACGCGCGAGCAGTACCCGGACCCGATCTTAGACATCCACCCGAAAACGGCCGCGAAGCACGGCATCGCGGACGGCGACTGGGTCTATGTCGAATCGCCGCGCGGCGTAATCAAGCAAAAAGCCCGCGTGGCGGATGAAATCGACCCGCGCGTCATCAACGTGCAGAGCCATTGGTGGTTCCCCGAGGAACCCCCGCGCGAGCCTTGGCTCGGCGGCCTGTGGCCCTCCAACGCCAACGTGCTGACCCCGGCCGACAATCCGGACGACTTCGATCCCGTGACGGGCGGTTGGCCGCTCAGGGCCTTGCTTTGCCGCATCCGCAAGGTCGAAAGCGTCCACGCCGGCGACGGATCGGCCCAAGCCTGCAACCGGCAGCGCAGCCGGGCCGGCGTTTGACGCGAATCCGCGACATTGTCGCAAATTAACGACAATCTTGTTCTTTCCCGTGCGACAAAAGCCCGCCTCTCCGCGCGGCGACACGCCGCAAAAGGCAAAAAACAGCGCGGCGGCAAGCGCGGCGACAGCCGGCACAAAAATTGCTTAATTTATATTACAGTAAATTGCATACACGCCGATCCTATATCACATTCCGCCGCATCGATGCTCAAAATTCACGCGTCCAATCAAAACATTCAATTCTTTTATATCTGATTCAGAAAGGATGGTTGCCACATGGCCGGAAATGCAAAAGTAAACAAAGACGAGATCAAAAACGTAACCGTGCTCACGGAGCGCCTGCAAAACCTCAAGCGCGATTGGGAGAATGCCGATCCGCAGGTTTACGTGGATGATACGCTGCTGTTCACGGAATCGTGGAAAGAAACGGAGGGCTTGCCCGTCGATATCCGCTGGGCAAAGGCTCTGGAGAAGCGCCTGCTCGAATGTCCCCTGCTCATCCGCGACGGCGAGTTGATCGTCGGCTCGCTCACGAAGTTCATCCGCGGCAACGGGACGCTCTGCGCCATGAAGCCGCGCGAGATCCTAAAGATGGTGGAGAGCGGAAAATTCGACCGCAAGACCAGCGACATCTCCTCCACGAAGATCGATCCCGAAGACCTGCGGGCCTTGAAAGCCGACGCCGAATACTGGATCGAGCATATGCCCAAGGTTTCGAGCGTAAACGCCTCCGTCGAGTTCGAGATGGGCAGTGACGTATTCGACCTGCTCTTCGACCGCGGCATGGTCTTCGAGGGGCGCGGCGTGCGCTACGAAATGGACCGCGGCCTGTTCCAAAACTACTCCGCCTACGGCGGCGGCGTCGCGCAGGTCAGCGTCAAATGCGTGGAGAAAGGCCTGAACTACGTCATCGATCTGTGCCGCAAGGAGCGCGAGCGCATGATGGCCGAGGGCGACGAGAATTCCCACGGAACCGCGCAGTTCCTGCGCAAATACTGGCTTCTGAAAGCCTGCATCATCTCCTGCGAAGCTTTCATCAAATACGCGAAGCGCCACGCCGATCTGGCGCGCGAAACAGCCGAAAAGGAAACGCGCCCCGAGCGCAAGGCGGAGCTTCTGCGCATCGCGGAAGCCTGCGAGCGCGTACCCGGCGAACCGCCGCGCAGCTTCTTCGAAGCCGTGCAGTGCGTGCGTCTCTACCACCTCGTCTGCTGGAAAGAAAGTTCCGACAGGCCCGAGGTGCCGGTGGGCCGCCTCGATCAGTTGCTGTACCCCTACTACAAGGCCGACAAGGCGTCCGGCAAGATCACGGCGCAGGACGCCGCCGAGCTGCTCGGCGCGCTGTGGTTGAAGATCCGCGAATGCGAAAACCTCGTCACGATTCCGCGCGAGCAGCGCGCGGCGCCGGGTTCCCTGCTTCCCAACATCACGCTCTGCGGCGTCGATGCGGAGGGAAACGATCTGACGAACGAGATATCTTGGCTCGTGCTGGAGGCCATGGCGCAGATCAAGCTGTCCGAACCCGCCATCTACGTCCGCTACCAACCCGACATGGACCCCGAATTTGTTCACCACGCGCTGGAATGCAACCGCGAGTTCGGCGGCGGCAACCCCGCTTTCCTGAACGACAAGCTGGGTACGCAGCGCTACCTCGACCGCGGCGTGCCGCTTGAGGACGCCGTGAACTGGAACGCCTCCGGCTGCCTCGGCTACCACCTCGACTGCATGGAGCATATGGGCGGCGGCCACAACATCAGCCAGCTCAAGGTGTTGGAATTGGCGCTGAACGACGGCTTCGATCCGCGCACGCAGAAGCAGCTCGGCCCGCACACGGGCGATCCGCGCAGCTTCACGGACTTCCGGCAGGTCATGGACGCCTATTACAAGCAGCTCGAATACTTCGTCCCGATCATGCACAAGTTCAAGATGATCAGTTGGTCGACGGAGATCGCCGAGGGTCCGATGAGCGGTCTGCGCGTAGCCATGCAGTACGAGGATTGCATCCCGGCCGGCCTCGCCTCCCGCGAGGGCGGCGCGCGCTACCCCGAGGGCCGCGCCTGCTGGTTCGGCAGCCGCGGGCTCGTGGACCTCGCGGACAGCATGACCGCCATCAAAAAGCTCGTGTTCGACGACAAGAAAGCGACGATGGATGAGCTTTTGGACGCCTGCTCGAAGAACTGGGCAGGCTGTGACGCCCTGCACCGGCTCTGCATCAACAGCCCGAAATACGGCAATGACGACGACTACGCGGATGAGATCTACGACGAGATGTCCACGCGCGTACCCGAGATCATGCAGTCGCAGACAGACCCGCTTACGGGCAAGAAACCCATGCTCTTCATCGGCGCGGCCGCCGGCCACGTCGGCATCGGCAAGGCCATCGGCGCGATGCCCAACGGGCGCAACGCCGGCGATCCCACCTGCGACGCGGCCTGCTCCGTCATGCCCGGCATGGACACGAACGGACCCACCGCCGCCATCAACTCCGCCACGAATCAGTGTTATTCCAAGGAGTACGCGGGCTTCGCGATGAACATGAAATTTTCGAAATCCCTGCTGAACACGCCGGAGAAGATCGAAAAGCTGGGCTGGCTCGTGAAAGCTTTCAACAAGCGCGACGGCTGGCATATCCAGTTCAACATCCACAGCCGCGAAGAGCTTTTGGACGCGCAGGCGCACCCGGACAACCACAAGAACCTGCTCGTGCGCGTGGGCGGCTACAGCGCGTACTTCATCGATCTGCCGCCGGGACTGCAAGCGGAGATCGTGAACCGCACGATGCACGAAATCATCTGAGGCATATATATGAATAACACAGAGGGGATTGTATTCAACATCCAGCGCTACAGCATAGACGACGGCCCCGGCATTCGCACAACCGTATTCCTGAAAGGTTGCCCGCTGCGCTGTCCCTGGTGTTCCAATCCCGAATCGCAAAATCCGAGCCCCGAGCTTTCCTACCGATACACGTCCTGCAAGAAATGCGGGACCTGCGCCCGCGTCTGCCCAAGCGGCGCGCCGACGCTCACGGAGGACGGAATCGTCATCGACCGATCACGCTGCACGGTCTGCGGCGCCTGCGTAAAAGTCTGCTTGGACGAGGCGCTCAAGATCGCGGGCGAAAGCATGACGACGGACAAGGTCTGGAAAATCATCCGCAAGGACGCCGTCTACTACGAAACCTCGGGCGGCGGCGTCACCTGCTCCGGCGGCGAGATACTCTCGCAGCCGGATTTTGTCGCGTCTTTGTTCAGCCGATGCAGGGAAGAGGGCATACACACCTGCGCGGACACCTCGGGCTTCGGCAGCCCCGAGGCCCTTGACAAGATACTCGCCTACACGGACCTCGTGTACTTCGACCTCAAGCTCATGGACGCGCAGCGGCACAGGGAACTGATCGGCGCGCCGGTTTCCGTCATCCTGCAAAACCTGCGCGCAATCGCGGCGCGCGGCATACCCACCGTCATTCGCGTGCCGCTCGTGCCGGGCTACAGCGACTCCGACGAGAACCTGCGCGCAATCGCGGACATCGCGGCGGAACTCCTGCCGGACGCGACCGTGGGCATCCTGCCCTACCACAAGTACGGCGCCAACAAATACGCCTCGGTGGGCATGTGCTACGCGCTGGACGATCTCGCGGAGAACACGCCGCAGAACCTCGCGCGCGCGCGCGGCGTATTCGAGGGACGGGGCCTCAAATGCGAGGTCAGCAAATAAGGTCCGGGTGCGCGGGCGCGTTAATTGGAATTGTTAAACAAAAAATGGAGGAAAGTATGATCAAAGTCAGGCAAAAGCGCATAGACGAGGACGTCTTCCTGAAAAAACTGCGTCCGGAGGTGCTGGCGCCCCGGCCCGAGACGGGCCGCGAATGCGATCTCGACGAAGCCATAGCCTACCAAAAGAGCCTGCCCGACAGCAAGAACTTCACGAAGATGCTGTCCAAATATCACGAAGAGGGGAAGATCGGCCTGTTCCCGCGCTCCGGCGTACCCGTCGTGGAAAGGGAAATCGAGCTGCTGCAATCCCTCAACGAGGTCGGCGTCCGGCTCTTCCCTTTCACAACGGACTCCTACACGCGCAACCTGCAGCTTGACAAGGCGCAGGCGGGGCTTGAGGAAAGCATCAAGACGGGCAAGCTGAAGCTGAACGGCTA
>JAITAX010000212.1 GCA_031283865.1 Eubacteriales Family XIII. Incertae Sedis bacterium | reverse complement strand
CGGAGCAGGAAGCGCTGAACGACGAGATTCTCTCGAACGCGGAGAATATATCGAAGATTCGCCGGCTCATGAGCCAATCGGACAAACCCGAAATCGCGCTGCTGCACAAGCAGCTTGCGGAGCAGGTGCCGGTCTTCAGGGAGAAGCTGCGCCTGCTTCAAGAGGAGATACGCCGCGTAAAGGGAGAGGATGAGCCGCGCTATCCCGGCCGGATCGTATGCCGGCGGATCCTGTATTCGGGCGTGGACGTATTCGCGGGCAGTCTCATGCTGCAGCGGGACCACCGGAATCTGGAGCACTGCAAACTCTGCATAGCCAAGGGCGACTGGGCTGTCGGCTTGGCATAGGCGGGAGAACGGGATCGGCGAAAAAGGTGTACATATGGCAATTGTGAAACGAATTGTAAAGGTAGATATTTCAAAACTCGATGAGGGTCTGCACGCTTCCGCCGAAAACGTGACGATAGAGCCGAATCGCTTGATCCTGCGCGGCGCGGACTTTATGGCGATTCCGCATCGGACGCCCGTGGATATCATCGTCTATTACGAGGACGGTCTTCAATTTTTCTTCGGCGAGGTGACGCTTTCCTTGCCGATGCAGATCAATGTGGAGATCCTGTCGGTCGTGAGCGACAAGAAAGAGAGACGGCGAAGCCTGAAAGTCAGGACTTCCTTTGACGCGGTGGCCCTGCGCATGTTTTCCGTCAGCGGGCGCCGGTCCATGCGCATCAATGTGCCGATCCGCGTGCGCGACATGTCTGTGGGCGGCATCGGCTTTTTTTGCAATCATCCCTTTTTCAGACGGCAGAAGCTCATTCTGGATATGGGTTACCTGAAGAAAGATCTCAAGGTGGAGTTTCAAATCCTCCGCAAGGAGAAGATAGAGGCGCATATGGTGGACGGCGTCGAGATTTCCAAGATAGGCTTCAAATTCCGCTACGGGGGGAGTATGCTTGGGATTACGGCTGAACAGGAACGCATGATTACGGAATACGTATTCAAGGTTCAGTTGGCGGAGCGCCAAAAGAGAAAGGACGTCGATACGGATCGGCGGAACGCGAACCCATAGGGAGGCACTATGGCTAAAACGATCGTAATCACAAATCAAAAAGGCGGCGTCGGCAAGACGACCACGGCAAGCGCGCTGATTACGGGCCTCGCGAGAAAAGGCTTCAGGACGCTTGGAATCGATCTCGACCCGCAGGGAAATTTCGGATTTTGCTTGGGCGCCGATACGGAAGCAGGGCCTACGATCTACGATTTGCTAAAGGGTGCGAAGCCTGCGGCGGAGATCATAAGGAGCAAGAACGGCATCGACGTCATACCCTCGAACATCCTTTTGTCCGGCGCCGAGCTTGAGTTTTCGATGATCGGCAGGGAAACGCTGCTGAAGCGCGGCTTGGCCTCCGTCAAGGACAAGTACGATTACATCATCATCGATACGCCGCCGGCTTTGAATATCCTGACCGTCAATGCCTATACCGCGACCGACGCGCTGATCATCCTGATGATTCCGGAGATCCTGAGCCTCATGGGCATCTCGCAGCTCAGGGAAACGGTGGAACTGGTGAAGAGCATCTACAATCCGAAGATAGAGGTCCTCGGCATCTTGCTGAACAAGTACGATAAGAGGCGAATCCTGACGCGGGACGTCGAGGAAATGGCGAGCGTCATTGCCAAGGAACTGCGGACCAAGGTATTCAAGACGAAGATTCGGACCTCCGTGGCCGTGGCGGAATTTCCCGCACACGAGGGCGGAAACCTCTTCGAGTACGCGCCGAAATGCAACGCGGCCAAGGACTACCTCGCTTTTGTGGACGAATTGATTGCAGAGAAAGGGATGAAGCTGCATGGCAAGAAGGGATAACAAGACGGAACACGTGATGAAGCTGATTACGAAAGACGGCGCTGTGTTGAACGATTCCGAGGAGGAGTCCGGCGGCATCGGAGCGGTGACGGCGGATCTCAGTCGGTCGGAGGGTGAACCGCTCAGCTACAAGACCAAGCTGAAGATAGAAATTGAGCCGGAGGTCGAGGTCAAGGAGCCGATGCGGCATAAGCAGCCGCGGAGCCGGGCCGTTTCTGTTTCTTCCCACGCGTCGGACGAGGCGCAGGCGACGCCGCACGCGGACGCCGGCTATGACGCGCCGCTGCCGGAAGCCGACGCGCCGCAATATGCGGACGCCGTGGAGTCGATTCCCGACGGGACGCCGTATGAGAAAGAGGATGAGGCCCCCGCAACCCGGCGCGGCGCGTCGGTCTACGATGAGATGAGAAGCTTGCGGGAGTCCAATATCGACATATTGCGGCAGGAGGACCGGCGGCGGGCGAAGAAGATACAGATTGAAAATTCCCTGTTAACCAAGAGCCGAAGTCTGATAAACCTCTCCGAGATGCTGACGAAAGAGCTGCTGCCGTCGGTGATGGAGCGAATGGATGTATGCACCTGCCCGGTATGCACGGGCAACGTGCTGGCTCTGGCCCTGAACGCCCTGCCCACCAAGTACGTCACCACAGACGAGGGCAAACAGTACACGCAGCTTGAGGTCTATAAGAGGCAAAACGAACTCGACGTCATGGCGGCGCTGACGAGAGCCTGCTTGCGCGTAAAGGATTCGCCGCGACATGAGATTATAGATGATTTGAATGAATGACGGGAGGATTGTCAGGTGATCAGGAATTACGAGGAACTCAACGATACACATATAGATGTGCTGCGGGAGATCGGCAACATAGGCGCGGGCAATGCGGCCACCTCGCTCGGCATGATCCTGAACGCCGAGGTCGGCATACAACTGCCCACGGTGCGGATTACGGATTTCGATACGGCCCTGAATGCGATGGGCGGTGCCGAAGCGATGACGGTCGGCGTGCTTTTGAACTTTTCGGGCGAGGCGAGCGGCATGATTATGTTCCTGCTCGGCATGGACGATGCGCAGAACATCACGCGCATCCTCGTGCAGGACGACGAACCCGCCGAGGAGGGGCTCAGCGAGATGAAGCTTTCCGCGATCAAGGAGATCGGCAACATACTCGGTTCGGCTTACGTAAATTCCATAGCCCTGCTCACGGGGCTTCAAATAGATTTGTCGGTACCCTATGTTGCGATCGACATGGCGGGGGCCATCCTGTCCGTTCCCATTATTGAGTTTGGCGCTGTGGGGGACAAGGTCATGTTCATAGAAGAGGGCTTTTTTACGGATGGGCAGCAATTGAACAGCAATGTGATCATGTTTGCGGAGGTGGACACGTTGCAGCGCATCATGGGAAGATTGGGAATTGAGGGATGAGCGAGCTAAAAAAGGTGGGAATTTCAGATTACGCTGTATCGCGCGCGCCCGATGTCATCGTGACATACGCGCTGGGATCCTGCGTGGGCATCTGCCTTTATGATAACGCCAAAAAAATCGGCGGTCTCTCGCACATCATGCTGCCGGACAGCAGTATGGCGCCGCGGGGAGAAACGAACAGAATGAAGTTCGCGGATACGGCCATCGTCGATATCGCGCGGGATCTTCGGAATATGGGGGCGGGAAGACTTACGGCCAAGATCGCGGGCGGCGCGCAGATGTTCGCGACGCCGGCGATGGGCGCGATGGGCAACATAGGCGAACGCAACGCCAAGGCCGTCAAGGCCGCGCTGGCGGCGCTGCGCATCCCCATCATCGCCGAGGATACAGGCAGGGATTACGGGCGAACCGTGTTTTTCGATTTGGCGACGGGCATTATGAAAGTTCAGTCGATCGGCAAATCGACGCATGAATTGTAATTGTTTATGAGAGGGGAATATGTAAATGACTGAGAATTTTGAAGAATTAAAGGAAGAGTTGCAGGAGGAAGATACGCTGCACGGGCGCTTTCTCACCTTTAGCTTGGCGGGGGACGTCTACGGTTTGCCGATCGAATACATCGTCGAGATCATCGGCATTCAGTCCATCACGATCGTTCCCAATGTGCCCGCGTATATAAAGGGCATCATAAATCTGCGCGGCAAGATCA
>JAITAX010000132.1 GCA_031283865.1 Eubacteriales Family XIII. Incertae Sedis bacterium | reverse complement strand
AGCGCGCCCACGATCAAGCCGTCTTTGCCTTGAATCGGCACATAACGCTGAACGGTCGAAGTCCCGTCCATGCGCACAATTTCGGCTGCGCTCGTCCCCGCGCTGAGGGTTGCCCACAGTTCGTCCGGCAAAGGCTCCGCCGGCGGCGCGCCCTCTTCCTCCGTTGAACGCATGATGGGTACATTTTCCTGATAGAGCACGACCTCGCCGCCCGACATCTCCTTGAGCTGCGCGAGCCTTTCCGCCTTATCCAAGCGTTTTGACAGAAAAAGCACACCGATCTGCACATCGTTTTGGTCCTTGACGGGGACGCCGGCCGTGATGCTGAATCCGTTATTCGCCGTCGGATATGCGTAAGAAACCGACTTGCCCTCAAGCGCATCGCCTATCGCCAAGGAACTCTTTATGTTATCGCCGAATTTCTCCGGGTTGGTCACGCGCGCGAGCGCGTTTCCCTGCATGTCCGCAAAGGTCATGCCGTCGCAGCCCGTATGCGAAAACGCGTCCTTCGCCAAGGCGATGATCGCGTCCGTATCCTTGTCGCGAATCGCGGCAATCATCTCACTCGTCAAATCGTCGGCTGTAATCTGCGCGTATGAAAGCGTAGACAGGCGCCATTCCTCGATTATGTTTTTTATCATTTTCTCCGTGGATTCGGAGATCACGATGCTGTCGTCATTCATCAATTTGTTGACCGAGATCATGGAAACGGCGATGAACAAGACCCCGACGATCAACAGGGGCAGCACGACCAGCAACATCAACTTAAAACGTATGGACTGAATATACCGCATACCTACCTCCACTATAATTCTTCGTTTTCTTCTTCCGCAAGGGGAAACGGAATGATAATATTCCGCGCGTCCGCAAGGGAGGCCGCGGGAACGTAGATATCGATGGGGCAAAGGCTGTTCGCGCCCATGAATATCTCAAGGAAATTGCCGGCGCCTTTGTGGCGCCGTTCGCTCGGGATGCCCTCGCCGCGCAGCTTGGATTCGAATATGTCCGCCTCCGTGCTGCCGGTCGCGGTGCAGAGGTACACGCCGTCGCGCCATTCTTTCTTTTCAATCTCTTTTTCTTCAAACATCGCTGCGCCCCCGCTCTTTCGCCCGCAAAGCCCGCCCTGTCCAAACGCCGCCGCGCTACAGCGCCTTGGTCGCGATCTCCCGTTGCAGCTTCTCGATCAAATCAGCCTCGCCGAAAGTCCCAAGCTCGCCCTCCTTGCTCGATCGCACGGGCAGCAGCCCCGTTTCGACCTCCCGCTCGCCGACGACGACGATATAGGAATCGCGCGCGTTGCGCGCCTCCCTGATCTTGTAGCCGATCTTCTCATTGCGCAGATCCGCGGCGGCGCGCAGCCCGGCCTCGGTGAAGCGCGCGGCGAGTTCCCGCGCGAAGTCGTTAAAGCGATCCGTTACCGTCAAAAACTTTACATGCACGGGCGCAAGCCACAGCGGAAATTTGCCCGCGAAATGCTCCGTCAGGATTGCGATGAAGCGCTCTATGCTGCCGAATACGACGCGATGAATCATGATCGGCCTGTGCTTCTCGCCGTCGCTGCCCACGTAGCTCAAATCGAAGCGCTGCGGCATCTGATAGTCGAGCTGCACGGTGCCGCACTGCCACGTCCTGCCTATGCTGTCCTCAAGGTGAAAGTCCAGTTTGGGGCCGTAGAAAGCGCCGTCGCCCTCGTTGACGACGTAGTTCATGCTTTTCGCTTCCATCGCCTCGCGCAACGCGGAGATCGCGAGGTCCCATTCCTCCTGCGTTCCCATGGCGTTTTCGGGCCGCGTGGACAATTCCACGTGGTATTTGAAGCCAAAGACCGCGTATACGCTGTCTATGAAGTCGATGACGCCTATGATCTCGTCCTTGATCTGCTCGGGCAGCATGAAGATGTGCGCGTCATCCTGCGTGAAAGTCCTGACCCGCATGAGGCCGTGCAAGGCACCCGACAGTTCGTGCCTGTGGACCTGCCCCATCTCGGCGAGCTTTACCGGCAGGTCGCGGTAGCTGTACATCCTGCGCTTGTAGGTCAGCATGGCGCCGGGGCAGTTCATGGGCTTGATCACATAGTCGTCCTCGTCGATCTTCGTGAAGTACATGTTGTCCTTGTAATGGTCCCAGTGTCCGGAATCGTGCCAGAGCGCTTCGTTCAGGATCAGCGGCGTCCGGATCTCCAGATAACCGCGCCGCGCGTGTTCCTGCCGCCAAAATGCCTCAAGGCTGTTTCGGATGATCATGCCGTTCGGCAGGAAAAACGGGAAGCCCGGACCCTCGTCGTAGATGGCGAACAGGTCCATCTCGCGGCCGATCTTCCTGTGGTCGCGCTTCTTCGCTTCCTCGAGCCGCGCGATGTACGCGTCGAGTTCCTCCTTGCTCGGGAAAGCCGTGCCGTATATGCGCTGCAACATCTTGTTCTTCTCGCTGCCGCGCCAGTACGCGCCGGCCACGTTCATAAGCGTTACGGCCTTGATCGCGCCCGTCGATTCCATGTGCGGACCCGCGCAGAGGTCCGTGAACTCGCCCTGTTTGTAGAATGAAATGACCGCGTCCTCGGGCAAATCGTCGATCAGTTCGACCTTGTACGGCTCGCCTTTCTCCTCCATGAGCTTGCGCGCCTCGGCGCGCGGCAGCTCGAAGCGCTCCAGCGGCAGGTTGGCGGAGATGATCCGCTTCATCTCCTTTTGCAGCTTCAAAAGGTCCTCGTCCGTGAACCTGTGTTCGAGATCGAAGTCGTAATAAAAGCCGTTGTCTATGGCGGGTCCGATGGCCGGCTTCGCCTCGGGAAACAGGCGCTTCACGGCCTGCGCCAATATATGCGAGGCGGTGTGACGGTAGGTATCCCGCACCTGCGCGTCCTCGAAGTCGATTCTTTCCTTTGCCATTTTTCTGATCCCCTCCCTGCGGTTGTCGCACAACAAATGCGCAGCGCAGTCATTTATTGTACAGCCCTGTTCTTCGGTTATTATACATTGTCGGAGGAAAGATGGCAAGAAATTTCGCCGGCGACGTGCGGCGATGCGCGTGAAATTTCGATATGCGAACGGCG
>JAITAX010000099.1 GCA_031283865.1 Eubacteriales Family XIII. Incertae Sedis bacterium | reverse complement strand
AAGAGCGCGCCGCGGCCCCCTGTCTCTTCAAGGCCCTCACGGGCGCCTTGGAGCTGTACCGGCAGGGCGTTGCCGACGCGGGCCGCATCAAGCGGCGCGTGAACGAGAGATTGTCGGAGGTTCCGCCGGCCCGCGCGGACTACGTCGAAATCGTGGATGCGGAAACGATGCAGCCGACGGAAACGGTGACCGGGCCGGCCCTGTGCGCCGTCGCCGTATACATCGGCGAAACGCGGCTGATAGACAACATCGCACTGGAAATCGAGAATTAGAGCGCAAGCCGCGCCGCGGCTTGCTGCACGAGAAATTCACACAGCCTGCGCGAGGCGTCGCGCCGCGCGTAGAGACCGATGGTGGCGCGCAGGTCCTCCAGGCGGCCGGGGTGCTTGAAGAGGGAGAACACCGCTTCCTCCAGCGGAAAGGAATGCGTCGCGTAGAGGGCGATGCCGTTGTTCAGCATGAACTCCGCGTTGCGCATTTCATGCCCCGGAATGGGGTTGACCATGATCATCGGCAGATCCTTTGCCAGCGCCTCGGAGGAGGTGATGCCGCCGGGTTTCGTTATGATGCAGTCTGCGGCGTCCATCATCAGGTCCACGTGGTCCACGAAGCCGTAGATGTCAAAGCGTTTCTTGAACCGCTTCCGCTTCAGCTTCTTGTACATGTCCTTGTTGTTGCCGCAGACGACGATCACCTGCATGTCGAAAGCCAGCGCGTCCAGCTTTTCCGTGGAAAGGTCGATGCCGCCGTAGCCCATGCTGCCGCTCATGAGCAGGATCGTCGGCAGCTCGGCGTCGAGCCCCAGCGCGCGGCGGGCCTCCGCGCATTCCGTTTTCCTCGAAAACTGCGGCCTGATCGGGATGCCGAAAGGCAATATCTTTGCGACGTCAAGCCCCTTGCGCGCCATCTGGAAATCCAGCAGCTCGCTCGGCGTCACGTAATAGTCGAGATCGCGGGTTTCCTCCCACAGCGGATGCACGGTGAAATCCGTCACGATGCCGGCGGTGATCGCGTCCGTCCAAGCGCGCGCGCGCATCACGCTCGCGATGATGGACGAGAGGACGTGCGTGCATACGATGATATCGGGCTTGTCTTTCTGCACGTACTTATTCAGATCCCATGCGAAATATCGGCTGGTTAACTGCGGGACGGAGAGGTTGCTGTAGGGGGAATTTTTCTTCACAAGCGCGTCATAGGCTTTGGCGGAGAGCCACGGCGCGTGCGCGGTTGAGAGCAGATAGCCCTTGGACAGCAGCTTGGACAGCTTCGGGTCCACGTACTCGTAGGCGTCCATCGTCGTGCAGGACACGTCCATGGACTCGAAAGTGTTCGCGACCGCCGCGCCGACGGCGTGGTGGCCCTGCCCCGTGGAAATGCTCAAAATCAACGCTTTCATAATGCCTTGCCGGCCTCCGCTTTCTTCGCGCCGTAGATGAAATAGCGTTTGGCAAAGGTGTTTTGCAGGGCCGCGGACAGCAGGGAGGCTATGAGAAAGCCGCCCGCAAACTGCGCGATATTGGCCGGTATGCTGAAAGCCGCTGCGACAAAATTTCCGTAGATAAGGCCGCCCGCGATATAGTAGCCGAACACCATAAAAAGCCCGCCGCCCGTCATGCCGACGATGTGGCCGAGCGGAACGGAGATGTTCTCTTTCCTGCGGAGCGTGACGGCGATCAGGAGCAGCGCGGCCGGTATGAGCAGGGCTGCGGCCATGAGCCGCGTTTCGATTGCGGTTACGACGGAGGACAGCGGCTGTGCGCCCGCGTCCGCGCCGAGCGCCGCGGCAAAGGAAGTTGCGTCGGCGTTCGCCGCGTACAGGACGATGCCGCCCACCGCCGCGTTGAACGCAAACCACAGCGCGACGACGAAAGCGCAGGATGCGACGAGGTTGCGGCGCTTCTCCGCGCATTTTTCGATGCATTTTTCGATGATGCTCCCCGCGACAAAAGCCATGCCCGCCTTAATCACGAGCGTGAAAGGCGCCCAGATGAAGTAGCCGAGCAGGCTGTCCGCAATCGCGGAGCCAAGTCCGGCGGCCAGAGCGCCGCGCCGCCGCCCGAGGATCAGCACGGCCATGAAGATCATGCTGTCGCCGGGATGCACGTAGCCGTTCGTAAACGGGACCGGGATTGCGATCACGCCGGTCGTCACCGCGATCAACGCCGTCAAAAGCCCCGTCAGTATCAATTTTTCTGTATTCAAGCCGGTTTTCATTTTGTTTGCAATGTACCTCGTATCGCGGCAAAAGCCCGATCCTCTGTCCGTTCGCACGCAGGGCGCGCCGCTTCCGGCGTCCCGTCTGCCGCCGCTCTCGGCGAACAGGCTTTAAAGCTCGTAGATCTCCGCGGCACCGACGGTATTCACGCCGTGCGCGGCAAACGCGTCTATAGCGCGTTCGTTGTCCTCGACGCGGAAGATCACATAGGCGTTCCCTGTCTTTCGCGTGATGAAGGCGTAGATGTATTCTATGCTGATGCCGGCGTCGGCCAGCACGCGCAGCACGCGGGAAAGGCTGCCCGGCGCATCCTCTATGGAAACGGCCAGCACCGGCGTCACGGAGACGACGCAGTCCGCCGCGCGCAGAACCTCCAGCGCGCGCACCGGCTCGCTCACGATGACGCGCAATATGCCGAAATCTTTCGTGTCCGCGATGGACATGGCCCGCAGGTCGATGCCTGCGTCCCCGAGTATGCCCGTGATCTCCGCCAGACGTCCGGGACTGTTTTCAACGAACACGGAAAGCTGGTCTATCGTCATGATACATACCCTCCTATATCTTGCGCTTGTCGATCACGC
>JAITAX010000104.1 GCA_031283865.1 Eubacteriales Family XIII. Incertae Sedis bacterium | reverse complement strand
GATCGGGTTCTGCCGGACTATTTGGCTCCCGGAACGTACTCGAAGCTACGTGAGGAAGCCAATATAGGCCGGCAGGTTCCGAGATGGGCGAAATTTGCGTGGTGGGTGAGTAGTAACCTTCAGTTCAGGAAAATTCGATCTCCACGCTGCCCATGTCCGCCTCTACGCGGATGCTGTAGGGCGCGCCGTCCGCGCCGCCGATTGCAGAGCCTGCGTTTACGCCGGAAACCGCGCGGCCGTCCACGGTCGCCCCGCCGAGCGATACGTTCAAATCGACGCTGTATTCCGATTTGGGCCGGTCGGTCCTGAGAAACACGCTGCCCATATCGGTGGAGATATCCACGTCGCCGAGCAGCCCGCCGTCCACCTCCGCCTTGCCCATGCTAAAATCGCCGTTCAGCGCGCCGCAGTCAAAATCCCGCGCGGAAAAGTTTCCCGCGTCCATCGCCACGACCGCGCTTTCCGCGCGCACGTTTTCAATCTCGCATTCGCCCAGATTCAGATCGACGCGCAGCGCGTCCAAGGCCGAGTTCTCGATATCCAGACTGCCCGCGCTGCAGAGTACAGACAGCGACGCCGCTTCCAGCCCCGCGATCTCCACGCTGCCTACGGAATCCTCTATGCTTACGTCGCCGAAGCGCGCGCCGCTCGGGTAGGTGATTTCGATTACGACGTCGTCCCAATCGGAGTACGCGATGCCAAAAGGAAAGACGGACAGCCAATTTTCAAAGAAACCGCTTCTCCCCGCGCGCAGCGAATCCTCGCCCGCGCGCAGTGTCAGCAGACCGTCTTCGACGCGGACGACAGGCGCCTCGCCAAAGCGTCTGCCGTGAACGCGCAGCCCATACCCGTCGCCCTTTTGCAGCACGACGGTATAGACACCCACGCGGATATCCATGTCGCTGAAACCGTCGAGATCCCGCAGGAAATCATCCGAGACGCCAAGGTCGCCCGGCAAGCCGTCTACATAGAAGCCCTGCGAGCCAAAATGAACGCTCCGAAGCCCCCCGAGCGCAAAACCGACCGCGGACAGGATCACGCCCGCCGCGATCATGGACGTCGCAATGATGATGAACGCTTTCGTGTATTTATTCATTTTCCGAGATACCCGCCTTTCCTGCATGTTTTTCGCGGCCCCTGACGCGGATGGCGTTCAAAAGGCGCGCAATGCCGCCCACAACGGCCCTCGTCGCCGCGAACACGAGCATACCGAGCAGCAGCGCGATCCCTGCGGCGGCCAAACCGCCTCCCATGTAGAACAGGCCCGTCGGTACGTTTACGAACAGCACGCCCGCGCCCGCGATGAACGCGAACACGCCGCCGGCGCAGACCGCAACGACCGCCGTCACCAGCGACGCCACGATTGCGAAAGCCGCCGTCAGCAAGCCTATGATCACGACGAACACCGCCAGCACAATCGGCAAGGCTATCGGCAGCGCAAATATGCCGAGGATCACGAACCATATCGTGGAAACCCCCTTTTTCACGGGCGGCGCTTCTTCTCTCCCCATGCCTTTCACAGCCGCGTCCGCCTTGATCTGCGCCGCCACGCGCGCGGGGGAACCCAGCTCCGCAATCACGCGCGCCTCGTTCTCCGGACCCGCTTCATCAAAATATTCATTGTAATACGCGAGCGCCTCCTCGCGTTCACGGTTGTCGATGCGGGCAAGCTGCCGTTCGAGTTCCGCCATAAATTCAATCCTATTCACCCAAATCACCTCCGCACAGCAATTTGTCCACATTGTCCCTGTACAAGCTCCAGTCGCGTCTGTAAAGCTCCGCCTGTCCGCCGCCCTTTTCGGTTATCGCGTAATACCGCCTGTTGCGCCCCTGCTGCGGTCTGTCGTAGGTCGTAAGGCAACCGTCCCGCTGCAGCCGCTTCAACACGGGGTACAGGGTCGATTCCGAGATGCCCAGCACCTCTTTCAGCGTCTGTGTCAGCACATAGCCATAGGTGTCCGCGCGCTGTACCACGGACAGGACGCACGCGTCCAACAGGGCCGCGCCCACTTGAAAACCCATCCGGCTTCTCCTTTCTGCTTTTCTTCATACTTTCTGCGTTTCTTCATACTTCTTGCTTTTCTTCGTTTGCTTTTTATGCCTCTGTTTTTTGAATCCCCCTCACCCGCCCTTGTTCCTGCTTTTCCGAGCGAAAATATAATATTATTTTGACATTGATATTATATTCAATATAATATCATTTGTCAACGGCGTTTTGAAAAAATTTCGGGGGCAGACGAAAACGGGGTTACAATCAATCAAATCGCGGTTTGCCGGATTTCATTTGAAATAACCACATTTGAAAAAACTCCTTGCGCCTCGTGCGGCGTCGGTATACAATAAAGATAACTTCTCTAAAGACGAAAGACGGTGAATCGCATGAAGCAAAAAGAAATTTTCGTACCCGAGCTTCTTCCCCCGTCCGAGGACGGCGTATTCAAAACCCTGCTCACGCACCCGGATGCGAAACCCGTACTCCGTGATGTCATTTCGAGCATCCTGCGCGTTTCCATCGCGGAGATCGAGGTGCGGAACACCGAGCTTCCCATTTCGGCAATAGACAAGAAACGGGAGCGGTTCGATGTGAACTGCACGACGGACGACGGCAGGCAACTCGACGTGGAAATGCAGGCGAACCCCATGACGGGCGACACTGCGGCCACGGGTCACGCGAACCTCAAAAAGCGCGCGATTTATTCTCTCTGCGATTTGCACGCCTCGCAGAAAGGGCGCGGCTTGGCATACGGCGAGATGATGCAAAGCTACCACATCACATTTTGCGACTTTACCGTGTTTCCCGAACGAAAGGATTTCATCGGCCGTTTCGGTTTTCGCGACGAGGAAGGCGTCGAGCTTTCGGACGCGGTGGGCATCGTGTTCGTCGAGCTTTCCAAGCTCGGCGGCGTGGTGAAAAAACCGGTCGAAGAAATGACGGGTGCTGAGATGTGGAGCGTGTTTTTCAAGCACGCCGACAAACCGGAGTTCAGGGACATTTTGAGCATGATGATTTCTGCAAAGGAGGAGATCAAGATGGCGAGTGACCTGCTTGCGAGCATCAGCAAGGACGAAATCGAGCGCGCGCACTACCACTCACGCAAGATGTACCGCATGGACATGGAGCACAACTTTGCGGTGCTTCGGAAAGAGATTGCCATGGGCCGGGA
>JAITAX010000067.1 GCA_031283865.1 Eubacteriales Family XIII. Incertae Sedis bacterium | reverse complement strand
CGGCCTGAAAGACGGCATTACGACGGGCGCGCCGATCTGCGGACTTCTGCGAAACGGCGACGCGCGCTCCGCCGATTACGACGGACGCCTGCGCCCCGGACACGCGGACTGGACCGCGCTGCTCAAGTACGGCGGCCACGCGGACCTGCGCGGGGGCGGCCATTTCTCGGGCAGGCTCACGGCGACGCTCGTGTTCGCGGGCGCGATGGCGAAGCAGGTGCTGCTGCGCCGAGGCGTCAGAATCTACGGGCGCGTCGCCGCGGTCGGCGGCATTGCGGACGAAGCGCCGCCCCGCGACGAAGCCGCGTGGAAGACCTTTGTGCCCTTGCGCTTCCCCGCCTCGGAGACCTCCGCCGCGCGCATGTTGTCCGTGATCGACGCGGCGCGCGCGGACGGGGATTCGGTCGGCGGCATCGCGGAGGTTGCGGCCTACGGCGTTCCGGGGGGCGTCGGCGCTCCTTTTTTCGCCTCCGTGGAAAGCGTCACGGCCTCCCTGCTCTTCTCGGTGCCGGCGGTCAAGGGCGTGGAGTTCGGCGACGGCTTCCGGCTGGCGGACATGCGCGGCAGCGAAGCCAACGACGCGCTTTTCGTCGAGCAGGGCGCGATCCGCGCGCGCACGAACCACAACGGCGGCATCCTCGGCGGCATTACGAACGGTATGCCGGTCCTGCTCCGCGTCGCCTGCAAGCCGACGCCCTCCGTCTCGAAAGCGCAGCGCACCGTGGACCCGGCGGACATGACGGAAACGACGCTGCGGCTCAAGGGCCGGCACGACCCCTGCATCGCGCCGCGCGCCGTACCCGTCATCGAGGCGGCGCTGGCGCTCGGCCTTTTGGACTGCATGTTGGCCGACGGAATGGGGGAGAGATGACGAACATCGTGCTGATCGGGCTTTCGGGCAGCGGCAAATCCACGCTCGGCGCGGTGGTCGCGGAGCGGTTCGGACTTGATTTCCTCGATACGGACGCGGTGGTCGAAAAGGCGGCGGGCAGCTCGATTTCGGAGATCTTCGCCGCATACGGCGAGGCGCGCTTTCGCGAGCTGGAAACGGAGGCCGCAAGGGCCGCCGCACAGCGCACGCGCTGCGTCATCGCCACGGGCGGCGGCATCATCCTGCGCGCGGCGAACATGCGCGCCCTGCGGCGGAACGCGTTCGTCGTCTTTCTCGACAGGCCGCCCGAGCAGATTGCGAGAGACCTCGATACCGGCGCGCGCCCGCTGCTGGCGGACGGCGCGGACCGCATCCTGCAACTGTCGCGCGCGCGGCGCAAGCGCTATCTCGCCTGCGCGGACCTGCGCCTCTCCTGCGCCGACGGCATAACGAACGTGCTCGAACGGCTCTGTATGCTCGTGCGCGGCCTGTATCCGGACGCGGACTTCGCCGTGATCGGAGATCCCGTGGGCCACAGCCGCTCACCCGCCATTCATAACGCCGTGTTCGCCGCGCTCGGACTGCCTTTCGCGTACAAGGCGATCCATGTGCCGAAAGGCAGGGCGGGGGACTTCGTCGCGCGCGCGCGCGCCTCCCGCCTGCGCGGCTTCAACGTCACGATCCCGCACAAGCGGGACATCATCCAATTTCTGGACGCGCAGGACGATGAGGCGAAGCTCTGCGGCGCGGTGAACACGGTCCTGCGCGCCGAGGACGGGCGCTTCGTCGGCAGCAATACGGATGCGGAGGGCCTGCTGCGCGCCTTTAAGCGCAGGGGCCGCGCCTACGGCGGCGCGCGCATCGCCATCCTCGGCGCGGGCGGCGCGGCGGCCGGCATCGCGGCGAAAGCCGCGCGCGCGCGCGCGCGCCGGATCGCGATATTCGCGCGGCGGCCGGAAGAGGCGGCGGCATTGCGGCGCCGGGCGCAGGCGGCGGCGGAGACGCCGGCGACGGAGATCGTCGCCGCGGAGATGACGCCAAAGGCGCTGCGCGCAGGCGTCCGCGACGCGGACATCCTGATAAACGCCACGCCGCTCGGCATGTCCGGGGCGGAGTTCAATCACGCGTCGCTCGCGTTTTTGGAGGCCCTGCCGGCCCGCGCGCTCGTCTGCGACTTGATTTACGACCCGCCGCGGACGGCCTTGCTGCGCGAAGCCGAAGCGCGCGGCCTCGAAACGATGAACGGCCTTGACATGCTGGTCGCGCAGGCGCTGCTCGCGGATGAGATCTTCCTCGACCGCGGCTTGGACGCGGCGGCGCTGTCGGGGATCGCGGCGGCGGCCGCCGGATCGCCGGCCCAAACAAAGGAGTAAATGAATATGATTCTCATATTGAAGCAGGATGTCTCGGAGGAACAGATCAGGGCACTGCGGGAGGCGATAGCGGACCGCCGCCTGAGCATTCAGGACATCCAAGGCGAGAACACGCGTATGCTCGGCCTCGCGGGCGACACCTCGGGGATCTCGGAGGACAGCCTCCTGTGCCACGACTGCGTGGAGCGCGTGATGAAAATTTCGGAGCCGTACAAGCTGGCCGGCCGGCGCTTCCATCCGCAGGATTCCTCCTACGTGATCGCGGGGCGGCGCATCGGCGGCGGCGCTTTCACGGTCATGGCCGGGCCTTGCTCGGTGGAAACCGAGGAGCAGGTGCTTTCAATCGCGCGCGACGTGCAGCACGCGGGCGCGGATTTTCTGCGCGGCGGCGCTTTCAAACCGCGCAGTTCGCCCTATTCCTTTCAGGGGCTGGGCCTGGACGGCTTGGAGCTTTTGAAGATCGCGCGCGAGAAGACGGGCCTGCCTATCGTCACGGAAATCATGTCGCAGGAGTACGTCGAAGTCTTTAAGGCGGAGGCGGACATCATCCAGATCGGCGCGCGCAACATGCAGAACTTCCCCCTGCTCACGGAGGTCGGCCGGCTGGGCAAGCCCGTGCTGCTGAAACGCGGGTCCTCCTGCACGATTGACGAGCTGCTGATGGCGGCGGACTACATCCTGACGGCCGGCAACAGCCCCGTCATCCTCTGCGAGCGCGGCATACGCACGTTCGAGACCTCCACGCGCAACACGCTGGACCTCTCGGCGATTCCCGTGCTGAAGAAGAAGTCGCACCTGCCCGTCATCGTCGATCCCTCCCACGGCACGGGCTACTGGGATCTGGTCTGCCCGATGGCGCTGGCGGCTGTCGCGGCGGGCGCGGACGGGCTGATGATAGAGGTCCACAACCGCCCGGACAAGGCGCTGTGCGACGGGCAGCAGTCCATAACGCCTTTCCTGTTCGACAGGCTGATGCGCAAGGTGACGCGGCTGCGCGCCGCGCTCGCCGAGGACGCCTGAGAATTGCAAAACAACTTATCGGAGAATGTGTGAAAATGAATACAAAAGAACAATTGAACGAGCTGAGAAAGCGGATTGACGCAATCGACGGCAAGATGATTCCGCTGTTCAAGGAGCGCATGGAGATGTCGAGGCGAATCGCGGAGATCAAGGGCCGGGGCAATCTCGCGATCACCGACGAGCTGCGCGAGCAGCAGGTGACGGAGCAGGCCGAAAGCCTTGCCGAGGACGAGGTGCAGAAAGGCGAAATCGCGCTGCTCATGCGCTCCGTCATCGCCATCTCGAAAGGGCGGCAGCGCAAGACGCTGTTTCCGTCGGACCGGCCATTCCTGCCGCCGCCGCGAAAACCCCTGCGGGGGCGCGTCGTGTGCGCGTTTCAGGGCGTGCCGGGCGCGTGGAGCGAGCAGGCCCTCGCCGCGCTCTTCCCGCAGGCCGAGAAGCTGTCCGTGGAATTTTTCGAGGACCTGTTTGTGGCCGTCAAGGAGAAGCGGGCCGACTACGGCGTCGTCGCCATCGAAAATTCGCAGACCGGCGCAATCGGCGAAACCTACGATCTGCTCCGGAAATACGGCTGCTACATCGTCGCGCGAACGTGGATAGACATTCGTCACTGCCTGCTCGCGCCCGAGGGCGTTGCGCTCTCCGACATACGGGAGGTGATTTCCCATACCGAGGGTTTCCGGCAGTGCGCAAAATTCCTGCGGGGAAAATCGTGGGATTTGCTTGACTGCCGCAACACAGCCGTGGCCGCGGAAACGGCGGCGGCCTCGGGGAAAGGGAGGACGGCCGCAATCGGTTCGCGCCGCGCGGCGGAGCTGAACGGGCTTTGCGTGCTCGTGCCGGACATCATGGACGCGCCGGAAAACAAGACGTCCTTTGTGGTTATATCGCCCGAGCCGGAGTACGACGCGGGGGACAATCTGATTTCGCTCACCTTTTCCACGAAGCACCGGAGCGGCGCGCTGTGCGAAATGCTGCTGCCCTTTATGGCGGGCGGCATGAACCTGATGCAGCTCGAATCGAGACCGGCGGGCGCGGGCAAGTACCGCTTTTTCGCCGAGGTGGAGGGCAGCATCCTCGATGAGCAGGTTCTCTCCACGCTGCGGCACGCCGCTTCGGCCTGCGAGTATTTTGAGGTGATCGGTTGTTATTCCCTGAGAGGGTAAGCGGATGAAAAGGATAGCGGTAATCAACGGTCCGAACATGAACCTGCTGGGAAAGCGGGAGCCGGACAAATACGGCGCGACGAGCCTTGCGGCGCTGAACGAAGCGCTTGCGGAAAAAGCCGCCGCGCGGGGCGCCCATTGTGAATTTTTTGACAGCAACTCCGAGGGCGCGCTCGTGACGGCGATACAGGCCGCCGCGGACGCGGACGGCATTATCCTAAACGCCGCGGCCTACACGCACTACAGCATAGCGATTCGAGACGCAATCGCCGCCATAGACGCGCCCGTCGTGGAGGTGCACATGACGAACGTCGCCGCGCGCGAGGATTTTCGCCGCGTGTCCGTGATCGCGCCCGTGTGCAAGGGCAGCATCGCGGGCTTTGGGGCATTGAGCTATACGCTTGCCCTGTACGCGCTGACGGAGCCGCTGCGCGGCGTTTGAATAGTTTTGATTGAAATTGGTTTTTGATTGAACTTGTCAGTCGAGCAGCTCAGGCGTGTGGCGTCCGATTCGCCAGATGCCTTTCGCGTATTGGTCTATCGTGTTGTCGCTCGAAAAATGCCCCGACTTCGCGATGTTGCGGATCGACATGGCCCGCCACAGGGCCTGCTGCTTGTACAGCCCGTCCACGCGCGCCTGCGCCTGCGCGTAATCGGCGAAATCCCGCAGCACAAAGAACTCGTCGTTGTAGTCGAGCAGCGAACGCGTGATGGCCGCGAAGTCGTCTATGGCCGTGTACGGGAAGAGTTCCCCGCTCTGAATCTGGTCGAGCAGCCGCTTGACGTTGGCATCGCTCTCATAGATCTCGCGCGAATTGTAGCCGCCGTTCGCGTAGTAGGCGAGGACTTCCTCCACGCTCAGGCCGAACAGGATGAAATTGTCGTCGCCGACGAGTTCACGTATCTCAATGTTCGCGCCGTCGTTCGTGCCTATGGTGACGGCGCCGTTCATCATGAACTTCATGTTGCCCGTGCCGGAGGCTTCTTTTGAGGCCGTGGAAATCTGCTCGGAGATGTCGCTGGCCGGGAAGATGATTTCCGCGAGGCTGACGTTGTAGTTTTCGAGGAAGATGACGCGCAGCTTGTCGCGCACGCGCTTGTCGCCGTCCACGAGGCGGGCCAGCTCGTTGATGTACTTGATGATGGCCTTGGCGTAGTAGTAGCTCGGCGC
>JAITAX010000086.1 GCA_031283865.1 Eubacteriales Family XIII. Incertae Sedis bacterium | reverse complement strand
GGAGCGGTACGCGATGGATGAGGCGCCGATCAACGCCGCAATCGAAAAAGCCTTGGCTGAGGCGAAAGCACAGCGCATACACGGCAAAGAGTCCACGCCTTTCATCCTGTGCAAGGTCTTGGAAGCAACGGGCGGCGCGCGCTTGGAAACGAACATACAGTTGGTGCAAAACAACTGCCGCGCAGCTGCGGAGATCGCGGCCGCCTATTGCGCGTTGCTGTAGTCCGCCCCGGCCGGAGGTTTGTTTCATGCGTACAGAGAAAGACACCGCCTGCGGCGTCGCCCTGATCGGCGGCTCGACCTATGACATCACCGCCGCATTGCTCGGTGAGGAGGTACACCGCAGCGATTCCAACCCAAGCCGCATCCGCACGGGACACGGCGGCGTCGCGCGCAACATCGCGGAGAATCTCGCGCGGCTCGGACTTGCGGTGCGCTTCGTTTCGGCTTTCGGCGCGGACGCGCTTTCCGCAGAGCTGATCGCGTCCTGTGAAGCGGTCGGGATCGATACGAGCCTCTCCTACATCGAAGAGGGCGCGCGCGCCTGCACCTATATCAACCTGCTCGACAAAGACGGGGAACTGCTCTTGGCGGCTTCCGACATGTCGGCGATAGAAGCTTTCCCGCTCGACCTGCTGGCCGAAGCTGCGGAGCGCCTGAACGGGCGCCGGCTGCTGGTCCTCGACGCCAATCTGACGGAGTCCGCGCTGCGCTGCGTCGCGGCGCACAGCGAGAGCCTTTTGATCGGCGAAGCCGTGTCAATCGCAAAAGCGACGCGTCTTCGCGCCATCCTGCCGCGCCTGCATACCGTCAAGGCGAATCTCGGCGAGCTGGCCGCGCTGACGGGCCGCGAAATCGGCGGCGATGCGGACCTGCGCGCGGCGGGCGGCGACCTGCTTGCGGCGGGTGTGAAGCGGGTCTTTGTGACGATGGGCCGGGCGGGCGCCTGCTGCATCGAAAGTGCGGGCGTGACGCGGATTCCGGGTTTTCCCGCAGAGGTCCGCAGCGTCACGGGCGCGGGGGACGCCTTTTGCGCCGCGATTGCCTACGGCCTTTGCCGCGGCCTGCCGACGGAAGAGATCCTGCTGCTCGGCGCCGCGATGTCGCACATCACGCTGGAAAGCCCCTTTGCCGTGAGCCGCGATATGACGGAGGCGGAGGCCCTGCGCGTGGCCCGTGAATTGCCGAAATCGTGAACGGCGACCGACCGTCGCCGGGATTCGTAAATGCCAAGGCCGCCTGCAACGCGGGATTTCCGGTTGCAGGCGGCCTTGTTTGGCAGGCCGATTAATCGGCGGTATAAGCGTTTTCAGGTTCAATGTATATCTGTTGATCCCTGTAATCGACGTCGAAATTCAATGCGGCGGCGAGATCCCGGAGCTTGAAGTAGTTGCTGCCCTCTATATTGTAGCCCTGCAATGTAACCTCTTTGCCGTCGATAAAGATTTTGGAGCTTGTGTCCGTATAGGTCTTGCTTTTGTCCGCCTTTACGGTATCCTCATAGCCCTGCGCCGTATACGCCGAATGGCCTGAGATGCCGATTGCTTTCGTATTCGCATCGTATGAAACCTCAAATTGAGCCGGCGAACCGTTCATATAATAGGCGAGATCCCGCAGCATTACGTAATTGCTGTCGCTTATTAAGAACGCCTGGAATTGCCTTTGGGCGCCGCCTATGTCCGCTGTAAAGGGATTGGCCTGCGCCGTATTCGCGGGTGCCGTATTCGCGGGCGCTGCGGGGCTTCCGCTTTGCCCCGTCGAAACAAAGCCTATCGCGTTGCTTACATTTCTTCCGGGGCCGTTCAGATATTTGCCGTCCTTGTAATACGCGACGGAACCGCCTCCGTCCAAAAATAACGCATTTACACATTCCGCGGCATTCCCCACGCCTACGGAGATACTGCCGTCGGCGGTCCCCCCGATATAAGGTCTGGTGGTCCCTCCCGCGCCGTTGATCTTCGCCGTGTCCGAACCCACCGCAAAATAAACGTCTTTGAAGTTATATCCGTTCGGCGAGTCTATTTCCCACGACCATGAAGCCTGCTGTCCGATCGAAAAGCTGTCTATGTTTTTGTTTCCGTAAAACACATTTGCGGAAGCGGAAGCCACGACGATGAAGCCGCCGGCCGGCACCTTTACGGGACCGTAAGACACGATATCCTTAATCACGCCGCTTTCTGCGATTACAGCCTTATCCCCCGGTTTGAGCTGCACGTCGCGGCCGAAGCTTTCATCGTACAAGGTCACGGAGGTATCCTCATAGCTCGGGTGATTTACGCGCCATACCGTGCTTTTGTTTCCGTCCGCGATAAAGCCCAAGTTTAAGGTGACTTGTTCCACGATGAACGTTCCTTGCTTTGTGACAGCGCCCAGATAGCCGCCCCATTGGCCCGTCGCGCTCCCAAAGCCCGCGCCGTGAATCAATTTGCCGTTTTCGATCAATACGCCGCTCGGAAAGTTGAGCGGGGCGCCGTACAAGGCACCGAATGCGCGCAGAACATTTACGTCCCCGCCTTTTGCCGTCACCTGATCCTCTGTCGCGTAAGCGTCAAAGTAGGTGGCGTTTATGGCGACAAAGGCGCCTTTTGCCTGAGCATACGCCTCTACGGAGGCGACGTCCGTCATGCCGTTGTGTATGAGCACGGGAACGTACTGCCCGCCTTTAACGTCGAGAACGGTGTTTGTCGCCGCGTAGACGCTCCCGAATCCCGCCGTGAGAGCGGCAAAGACAAATACCAAAGTCAGGACCGAGAACGCTTTAAGAATCTTCTTTCCAATCATCGTATGACCTCCTTGAAAACAACAAATCGATAAACAACGCGATGTGATCCTTTTCCGGTTATTATACCTGTAAACACACAGAAATGCAAATTTTTTTTTGCCCCCGGCCGCGGCACCGCCGCGGCACCGCCGCGGCACCTGTGACAGCGGCAACACCCGCGCGTCAAAAAATAGGCTTGCGTTGCGCCGTCAATCAGGCTATTATTATTTTTATAGGAAAGATTTTCGGATAAACTGCGGCCGGGCGGGCCGCAAAGCTCAAATCGAAAGGCGTGAACATGTATGACGTGATTGTCTTGGGCGGCGGGCCGGCGGGCCTGAGCGCGGCGCTCTACGCAGGCAGGGCGCGCCTGTCGGTCCTCCTGATCGAGAAAGGCGCAATCGGCGGACAGATCGTGCAGAGTTCCGAGATAGAGAATTACCCGGGCGCGCTTCCGCAGGAGACCGGAGAAAGCCTGATCGCGCGTCTGTCGGCGCAGGCGGAGCGCTTCGGCGCGGCGCGGGTCCTCGATACGGTGACGGCGGTTTCGCCGGAGGGCGAAACCAAGCTGCTTACGGGCGCGAAAGGCAGCTATCGGGGCCGCACGCTGATCGTGGCGACGGGCGCCGCGCCCATGCACATCGGCTGCCCCGGCGAGCGGGAACTCGTGGGCAAGGGCGTTTCCTACTGCGCAACCTGCGATGCCGCGTTTTTTGAGGGCCTTGAGGTCTACGTGGTCGGCGGCGGCGATTCCGCCGTGGAGGAGGCCCTCTACCTGAGCAAATTCGCGCGAAAGGTGACGGTCATACACAGGCGGGACGCCCTCAGAGCCGCAAAGTGCATACAGGAGCGGGCTTTTGCCGAGCCGAAGCTGTCTTTTCTCTTGGACAGCGTAGTCGAAGAGCTGCGGGGCGACGGCTTGCTGGAGCGCATGACGCTGAAGAACGTCAAAACCGGCGCGCTGACGACCGTCGCGGCGGATGAGGCGGATGGGACTTTCGGGCTTTTCGTGTTCGTCGGACTGCATCCCGCCTCCGAACTGTTTGCGGGAAAGCTGGATACGGAGTCCGGCTACATCCTGACCGACGAAAGCATGTCCACGAACCTCCCCGGCGTTTTCGCCGCGGGCGACGTTCGCAAGAAGACGCTGCGCCAAGTTGTAACCGCCGCAGCCGACGGCGCGGTGGCCGCCGTCAGCGCGGAAAGATACATAGAAGCGGCGGGGCTTTGACGCGCGTGGAAGCGAATATGAAAATTTTGTCGAAGACGCAGAGCCTGTGTCCCGTCTGCGGCCGGCCGACGGAGGCTTTCTACGTCGAGAAGCAGGGCGGCGTGTACTTCCAAAAGAGCTGCCCCGCGCACGGCGCCGTTTCCTCGATTGCGGCGGACGACGCCGGGGAATTTTCGGAATGGATGAACGCGCCCATCGTGAACATCGCCCCGCGGCAGGCGCTCACGGACGGCGCGGACGGGGAATGCCCCCTGCATTGCGGTGTCTGCGATCACCATTTGCAGACGGCCTGCTGCGTGCTTCTCGACGTCACGGACCGCTGCAACCAAAGCTGTCCCTGGTGCTTCGCGCGGGCGGAAACGGACGGGGCGGGCGGCGATCCGAGCCTTGCGCACATAGCGCGCAGCTACGACAGGCTGATAGAACTCGGCGAGGAACGCGCATTCAACATCCAGCTTTCGGGCGGCGAACCGACCGTGCGCGACGATCTGCCCGAGATCATCACCATGGGCAGACGCAAGGGTTTTGAATACATACAGTTGAACACGAACGGTCGCCGGATCGCGCTGGAGGACGGTTATGCGGAGAGATTGAAAGAGGCGGGCGCCTCCGTCGCATTCCTGCAGTTCGACGGTCTGCGGGACGATATCTACGAAAGTCTGCGCGGCGCGCCCATGCTGGAACTGAAGCGCAGGGCCGTCGAACGCTGCCGGCGGGCGGGCCTGCCCGTCACCCTTGTCCCGACCGTGCTGAGAGACGTCAACCTTGACAACATCGGCGACATGATCCGCTACATGCTCGACAATGTGGACGTCGTCAAGGGCATACATTTTCAGCCGGCCGCCTTTTTCGGGCGGCATCCGCGGGCGGGCGCGGTCGAAGCCGCGTCTGCGGCGCGCGCGGGGACCGGGCACGGCGGCACGGCGGCGCGCGATTACGCGGAGCGCGTCACCATGTTCGATGTGATGCGTGAGATCGTGGCGCAGAGCGGCGGGCTTTTTTCCCGCGAAGACATGATCCCGATCACGGCGGGACATCCGCTGTGCTGCTTCAGCGGCAGCTTCCTGCGCGAAGCGGACGGGCGCGTCAAGAGCCTGATGAGCGCGGAACAGCGCGAGCGGGGGGCGAGCTGCTGCTGCGGTGAACCCGATCCGCTCGAAATCATCCGAAAGGACCGCGATTTCGTGCTGAACAAGTGGGAGATGGACGAGCCGGACGGCGGGGACCGCCGCCGCGAAGCGGACGGATGCCGCGAACCGGACGGCGCGGCGGGCGGTGCCATGGACTTCGACGCCTTTATCGCCTATGTGCGCCGAAACCGCTTTACGCTGACGGGCATGGCCTTTCAGGACATCAACACGCTGGACGCCGAACGGCTGAAGCGCTGCCGCGTGCAGGTTTTTTCGCGCGACGAGCGGCTGATCCCATTCTGCGCGTACAACAGCATCTACAGGTCGCCGGACGGCGCTTGAACGGAAAACAACGAGGACGGAAGCGAGGTTTGAAAAATGGGCTGTATCTCCCCGGGCGGTTTTGATCTGATCGGCGAAGCCATGGATCTGTGCGCCTTTCCCAAGGGCGCGCGCATTCTCGAAGCGGGCTGCGGCGAGGGCGACACGCTGGCTTGGCTTGAAGAAAACTATGGCGTAAAGGGTACGGGCATCGACAGCGCGGACGAACTTCTGCGCCGGGGCAGGGAGCGGCATCCCGGTCTCGACCTGCGGCGCGGTGAGATGGAACTTTTGGATTTCTCTTCATTTGAATTTGACGGCGTGATCTTGGAATGCGTGCTGTCGCTGTCGCCCCTGCAACTTGAGGCGCTCCA
>JAITAX010000049.1 GCA_031283865.1 Eubacteriales Family XIII. Incertae Sedis bacterium | reverse complement strand
CGCATCCTGTATATCTGCGCCGCCATGCTGCAGGCGCGCGGCGCGCTCCCCGCAGGGCTCGTCACGGCCACGGTGATGAGCAACATCGGACTCAAAACGGCGCTGGAACGCATCGGATGCACGCTGCAACTGACCGCCGTCGGCGACCGCTACGTGCTCGAGCGCATGCTGGAACCGGGCAGCGTCCTCGGCGGGGAGCAGTCCGGTCACATCATATTCCTGGAGCAAAGCACGACGGGCGACGGCATATTGGCCGCGCTGCAGCTTATAAAGGCCATCGTCCGCTCGGGGAAGCGGGCGTCCGAGTTGGCGGACCTCGTGACGAGTTATCCGCAGGTTCTGCGGAACGCCGCCGTGCGAAACGAGAACAAGAGCCTCTACGCTGCGGACGACGCGATCTGCGCGGAGATCAAGCGGATCGAAACGCTGATGGCGGGCGAGGGGCGCGTGCTGATCCGGTCCTCGGGTACAGAACCCCTCGTGCGCGTGATGATAGAGGGCGGCGACCGGGACCGCATCGCGCATATGGCGGACGGCCTCGCGGAGATGATCTCCGCCAAGTTCGGATAAGATGAAAGGAATTTACAATGTGCGGAATAGTCGGCTATATAGGAGACGGCAACGGGGCGCGGCGCATCATCATAGACGGCCTGAAACGCCTCGAATACAGGGGCTATGATTCTGCGGGCATCGCGCTCGCGGCGGACGGACGCCTCGCGGTGGAGAAATCCGTCGGGCGCATCGCGAATCTTGAGGCGCTTTTGGCGTCCTCTCCCATCGACAGCCACGCCGGCATAGGTCACACGAGATGGGCCACGCACGGCGCGCCCTCGCGCGAGAACGCCCATCCGCACACGAACGGCGACGGTTCGATTGCCATTGTGCACAACGGAATCATCGAGAATTACGCGGAACTCAAGGAAATGCTCATCGCAAAGCACGGCGTCAGCTTCCGCTCGGAAACCGATTCCGAGGTCGCCGCCCATCTGATCGGGCTGTTCTACGAGGGCGATCTGTTCGCGGCCGTGAACCGCGCCGCCCGCGAGCTGCGCGGCGCCTATTCCATATGCGCGATGGCCGCCGCCGAGCCGGACAGGATCGTCGCGATCAGGAAAGACGCACCGCTGATCGCAGGGCTTGGGGAAAACTGCAATTTCCTCGCCTCCGACATCCCCGCGCTGCTGAAGTACGCGCGGACGATCTACCTGATCGAAAACAATGAAACCGTACTGATAACAAGAAACGAGATCAGCATATTCAACGAGCGCGCGGAGCGCGTGAAGCGCGACGTGTTCCACGTCACGTGGGACGCGGATGCCGCAGAAAAAGGCGGCTACGACCATTTCATGCGCAAGGAGATCTTCGAGCAGCCCGCGGGCGTCGCGGAAACGCTGAACCGCAGGCTGGACGAAAACGGCGGGATCAGGCTTGACGGCATTTCGCTGACGAAGCGCGATCTCGAGCGCATAGAACGCATCTACATCGTCGCCTGCGGCACGGCCTCCCACGCGGGGCTTGCCGGCAAGTTCGCGATTGAGCGCTTTGCGCGCATCCCGACGGAGGTGGACATCGCTTCGGAATTTCGCTACAGGGAACCCTATATCAACGACCGGACGCTGTTCATCTGCATCAGCCAGTCCGGTGAAACGCTCGATACGCTGGCGGCCCTGCGCGAGGCCAAATCCCGCGGGGCGCGCGTGCTTTCGGTCGTGAACGTCGTCGGCAGCTCCGTCGCGCGCGAATCGGACGACGTGTTTTACACCTGGGCCGGTCCCGAAATCGCGGTGGCCTCCACGAAAGCGTTCACGACGCAGTTGATCTGCATGTACCTGCTCGCGCTCTATATGGGACGGACGCTCGGGACCCTGCCGGACGGCGAATACGAGCGCGTGCTGTCGGAGCTTCGGCAGATGCCGGACAGGCTTTCCGCCCTGCTCGAGGACGAGCCTAAGCTTCGCGAGATCGCGAAGAAGATCTACAAGAATGAGCGGGTATTTTTTATCGGGCGCGGAAACGATGTGGGCGTGGCGCTCGAGGGTTCGTTGAAACTCAAGGAAATCTCCTACATCCACTCGTTCGCAATCGCGGCGGGCGAACTGAAGCACGGCACCATAGCCCTGATCGAGCAGGACAGCTTGGTTATCGCCTTGGCTACGCAGGACAGGCTGTTCGAGAAGCTGCTGTCCAACATCGAGGAAGTGAAAGCGCGCGGCGCCCGGGTGATCGGGCTTGCGAAAGCCGGCAACCGCGAGATCGAAAAACAGTCGGATGAGGTGATCTACATCCCGGCCTGCGCGGACGAGGTGACGCCGATCTTGGCTGTCGTACCCCTGCAACTGCTGGCCTATCATGTCGCCAAGCTGCGCGGCTGTGATATAGATAAGCCCAAGAATCTGGCGAAAGCGGTCACCGTAGAGTAACATTACATAGAATCACACGAAAGGAATATATATGAAAACGAATGAAATACGGGATATCGCCCTTGCGCCCTCGGGCCGGCGGAAGATTGAATGGGTCAAGAACAACATGCCGCTGCTGCGCGGCCTCGAAGCGGAGTACAGCGCCGCAAGGCCCTTTGCGGGCGTGAAGATATCGCTGTCGGTGCATCTGGAGGCGAAGACGGCCTATCTGTGCGAGGTCCTGACGGCGGCCGGCGCGGATATGTCCGTCACGGGCAGCAACGTCCTGTCCACGCAGGACGACGTCGCCGCAGCGCTCGCGGCGACGGGCATGAAAGTCTACGCCTATCACAATGCCACGCTCGAAGAGTACGACAGGCATATCGAGATGACGCTCGCGCACAAACCGAACATCATCATAGACGACGGCGGCGATCTCGTCGGTATGCTCCACGGCAAACGGCCGGACTTGGCCGAAGAGGCGTGGGGCGGCTGCGAGGAAACGACGACCGGCATCATAAGGCTGAAAGCCATGGAGCGCGAGGGCGTGCTGAAATTCCCGATGGTGGCCGTCAACGACGCCGACTGCAAGCACCTGTTCGACAATCGCTACGGAACGGGGCAGTCCGTCTGGGACAGCATCATGCACAATACGAACCTGATCGTGGCCTCCAAGACCGTGGTCGTGGCGGGCTACGGCTGGTGTTCGCGCGGCATCGCCATGCGCGCCGCCGCGCTCGGGGCCTCCGTCGTCGTGACGGAGATCGACCCCGTCAAGGCCATCGAGGCGCGGATGGACGGATTTTCCGTGATGCCCATGGCTGAGGCCGCGCCCCTCGGTGACATCTTCGTGACGGCCACGGGCTGCATCGACACCGTCACGACGGAGCATATGCTCGCGATGAAAGACGGCGCGATCCTCTGCAACGCGGGGCATTTCAACGTCGAGATTGACATGGCCGGGCTGGAGAAAATCACCGGGGAAAAGACGGAGTCCAGACAGAACATCATGGGTTACCGCCTGCCGAACGGTCGGCGCATACACGTCATCGCCGAGGGGCGCCTCGTGAACATCGCGGCCTCCAACGGTCATCCGGCCGAGATCATGGATATGAGCTTCGCCGTGCAGTTCCTCTCGGCGCTCTACATCCTGCAAAATCACGGGAAGCTCGGCAAAGGCGTGATCGACGTTTCCGCCGAGATCGACGGGCTTGTGGCGCGCCGCAAGCTCGCGGCCTGGGGCGTGCAAATCGACGCGCTTACGCAGAAGCAGGAGTTGTATTTGAACAGCTGGGCCGTTTGAGCTGTGAAGAGCGAGCGGAGGGTCTGCGTTTGGATTACGAAAAATTGGCGGAACTGCTGTTCCCGGAGATAAGCGAAACGCCGGAGATGTACGAGGCGCGCTATCCCGCGCGGGATCTGCCGCAGGGCGCGCGCGTCACGCGGCTCGGGCCGAGCCCCACGGGTTTCGTGCATCTCGGCAATCTCTACGTCGCTTTCGCGAACGAACGGTCGGCGCACCTGAGCGGCGGCGTCTTCTTCCTGCGCATCGAGGATACCGACAGCAAGCGCGAGGCCCCGGGCGCGGCGGAGGCAATCCTCTCCGCGCTGGATTGCTACGGCATACGCTTCGACGAGGGCGTGACGGCCTCGGGCGAGCGCGGCGCCTACGGCCCGTATCGCCAAAGTCTTCGCAGGAATATCTATCACTGCTTCGCAAAGCGGCTCGTTGCGCAAGGGCGCGCCTATCCCTGCTTTCTCACGGACGCGGAACTCGACGCCCTGCGCGCCGAGCAGGAAGCGGCCAAGCTGACGCCGGGCCTGTACGGGGTTTGGGCCGCGCACAGGGCGCTGTCCCTTGATGCGGTGCGCGAGCGCGTTCTTGCCTGCGAACCCTATGTGATCCGCCTGCGGGCGCGGGACGACGCCGCGTCTTTCTTTACGATCGAGGACGGCATACGCGGCACGCTGACCCTGCCCGTCAACGCCATGGACGTCGTTTTGCTGAAGACGGACGGTATGCCGACCTACCACTTCGCCCACGTCACGGACGACCACCTGATGCGCACGACCCATGTGATCCGCGGCGAGGAATGGCTGTCCTCGCTGCCCATCCACATCGCGCTGTTTGAGGCGCTCGGTCTCGCGCCGCCGGTCTACTGTCACACGGCGGTGCTGATGAAAGCGGAGGGGGAAACGAAGCGCAAGCTCTCCAAGCGCAAGGATCCCGAGTCCTCCCTCGCGTACTATCGCGCCGAGGGCTATCATCCGTTCGCCGTCCGGGAATACCTGCTGACCATCCTCAATTCCGACTTCGAGGAATGGCGCGCGGAGCACAGAGAGGCCGATGCGGAAGACTTCGCGTTCACGACCGACAAGATGAGCCGCTCCGGCATACTGTTCGACGCGGCCAAGCTGAACGACGTCAGCAAGGACGTGCTGCTCGGCATACCCGCCGGCGAGCTCGCCGCATTCCTAACGGACTGGGCCGCGCAGACGGGCCGACCGGAAGCCGCATTGCTAAAAGGCGATATGCGATATTTGGAACGCGTGCTCGACATCGGGCGGCATGACGCGAACCCGCGCAAGGATTTGGCCTACGGTTCGCAGATACTCGCGTTCATAAGCTATTTTTACGACGAACTGTTTCGCGCAGAGGACGCATGGCCGGAAAACGTGCCGCGCGCGGACGTGCCGAGGCTGCTCGGCGGCTATCTCAAGGACTACGATCACGGCGATGATCGCACGGCTTGGTTCGAGCGCATTCGCGCGCTGGCCGAGGCGAACGGCTACGCCGCGAAGCCCAAGGATTTCAAGAAGAACCCCGCGCTCTACAAGGGGCATGTGGGCGATGTGAGCACCGTGATCCGCATCGCGCTCACGGGCAGAAAAAACTCGCCGGATCTGTGGGAGATCCAGCAGATCCTCGGCGAGGCGCGCACGCGGTCCAGAATCGCCGCCTCGATGGGAGCGGCGGGCGGCGAAATCTCGGCGGAATAGCCGGTGTCAATTCACCGATCTCTCCTGCGCGCGCAGCTTCCTGAGTTCGATCACGATCATGATTGTCGTCAGAATCACGGCTGTCGCATCGGCGGCCGGCGCCGCCGCGATCACGCCGTTGAGCCCCCACAGCTTGCCGAAAATGAATATGCAGGGTACGAGCAGGATGAATTGCCGCATCATCGACAGGATCACGGAGGTCTTGGGCCGCCCCGTCACGACGAACATATTCGCGGAAACGACCTGAAAGCCCACAATCGGCAGCGTCAGCGTCGCGATGCGCATGGCGGCCGGCGTAAAGGCCAGAAGCTCGCGGCTGCCGTTCGGCGCGAAGAGGCGGACGATCTGTTCCGGGAATATGTGCAGCAAGGCAAAGCCGATGCAGCCGATGACCGAGGCCGCGATGACCGCGCGCACGTAGGTCCCGAGTACGCGCCCGAATTTCTTCGCCCCGTAGTTGAAGCCCAGCAGGGGCTGCGCCCCTTGATTGATGCCGAATATGGGCATGATGATCAGCATGTTGATGGAATTTACGATGTTCATGCCGGAGAGCGCCACGTAGCCGCCGTTCGCGGAGCCGAGTTCGTTGACGCCGTACATGCTCATGAATATGTTGTATATGAGCATGACGAAAGACATCGCGAATTGCAGCAGAAACTGCGCCGAACCGAAAGAGATGATCTGCCCGACCGCTTTCAGCGAGGGTTTGATCGAGAAAGGCCGCAGCCGCAGCACGGCCTTGCGGCTGAAGCCGAAAGCCAGGATGAACGCCACGGTCGCGGCCTGCGCGATCACGGTGCCGAGGGCCGCGCCCTCCACGTTCCAGCCGAATACGAACAAAAAGATCGGCACGAGCACGACGTTCACGACGGCGCCCAGTACGAAGCTCAGCATGGACACGGTCGGAAAGCCCTGCGCGCGCGTGCAGTGCGAAAATCCGAGCCCCATCAGGAAGAACACGGAGCCGAAGAGGATGATGCGCAGGAAGCGCCGCGCGTAGTCGATCGATTCACTGCCGTCCTGCGCGCCCAGCACGGAGAGTATGGGTTCGATGAACAGGACGCCGAGCACCGTCAGCAGCGCGCCGCTCAAAATCAGGAGCCAGAAGCAGTGGTTGAGCGCGTTCTCCGCGTCCTCCCGCCGCTCCTGCCCGAGCCGCATGGAAATCAGATTCGCCGAGCCGATGCCGAAAAGCACGGAAAAAGCCATCACAATCGTCATGACCGGCATGACAAGCGCCAGCCCGCCCAAGGCCGCCTCCCCCACGGCGCGCCCGACGAAGATGCGGTCCACGATGTTGTACAGCGCGTTGACGATCATGCCCGTCATGGCCGGCAGCGAAAATTGCAAGAGCAGCTTGCCCACAGGCTCGACCCCGAGCCGCGTCGCCGCGTTGTCCGCTCTTTGTGCGTTATCCCTTGTCTCTGTCAAAAAATCTCCCTCCCCCCGGAAAAATCATCGATCCCCGCCAAACGTCGAGACCGATAAAAGCGCGCGTCCCGCCTCAAACAGAACAAGCCGATTTGAACGGCGCATTTGCGGAAGCGATGCTGTTGAATTGTGTTGTTTTGGTTTGAATGCGCGCCGAGTTCCCGCTTTCACGAAGCAGCGGGCCTTGCTTGGCGCCGACAGTCTGCGCAAACCTCCGCCGGCAGGCGTGGATCGCAGGATGCTTTATCTATCAGTATAACACAAACAGGGGCTGTTCGAATAATACATAAATGTTACAATTTCGATTTGGGGCTCCGGTGAGGCTCCGGGCAATCGCGACACGGCGGATTTGCATATTGCCGTTGCACGGCCCGCATAGTATAATAATACACGCAGGAGATGAAACTATAGCCGTGTATTCGATCAAACAGATAAAGGGGCGCGTCATCCCGAGTTTGACAGATGAATAACGAAGAACAGTTCTTTTGAAATCCGCAGGAGATTCAAATTCTGCGGATTTTTCTGTTGCAATCGGCGCCAAAGCATGGTATAATGTATTCAAAGCGTATCAAGCGTATAAAAAGGAGGGAACGATGTATATCGCCTGCACAAAAAACCACGGCATCGATTACCTGCAAGTCCATGAAGCGTATTCGTTTGCGGACAACGGCGTGACAAAGCGCAAAAGCAGATTGATAAGGAACATCGGGCCGCTCTCCCGCTTTGACGACGGGAAACCCGACTACCTGAAAAGGCTGAGGCAATCGTTCAAAGACGGCTCGCCCCTGATTGAAACGCTGTCCGATCTTGCCGGCCCCGATCCCCCGAAGGACATCGTCGCTTTCCGCTGCGACAGGCGCAACGGCTCGGATGCGTTCTCAGACCCAAAGAACATCGGTTATTTCATTTTGGACGGGCTTTACGACGCTCTCGGCATATATGA
>JAITAX010000041.1 GCA_031283865.1 Eubacteriales Family XIII. Incertae Sedis bacterium | reverse complement strand
GGCGCAAACCGCCGAGCATCCTATTTGAACTGCGCTTCGCGCTTCAATTTCGAACGAGCCAAAATTGAGACAGGGGCCGGGCATATCGCTTGCGCCCCGCTGTCTTCCGATAAAAAGTCGCCGATGCCAAAAGGCTGCGGTTCATACCGGCCGTGGTAGTCGCTGCCGCCGGTCAGGAACAAACCGAAGCGGTCCGCATAATCCCGTATGATTTCCCTGTCCTGCGGGCCGTTTGCGTGATGGTTCAGTTCGAGGCCGTCCAGACCCGATTCGACGAGCTTGGGAATGAGCCAAAAATTCTTCTGCCGGCCCGGATGCGCAAGCACGGCAAGCCCGCCGGCCTCTTTTACGGCCCGCAGCGCCTCAAAAACGTCTGTATACGCAATGTCAAAAGCGCATGGGCCGTTCCGCTTGAACGTCGTTTGGTAGAAATCGCCGAACAGCTCAGGGACCTGCCCGGTAGCTACAAGCCAATCCATAATATGTTGTTTGTATAGATATTTCCCATCGGCGCGCGCGAGCTTATCCGTTTCGATTCGAAAACCAAGTCCAATCAAAATCTCCGCCTGCCTTTCGGAGTTTTTGTTGCGCGCCTCCAAAAGCGGCTCGGTGAGGGCGGTGATCCGGCGGGGCCTCTTTATGTTATACCCCAAAATATGCGCCTGCGTGTTCGATTTGCGATGAACCGTCGACAACTCGACGCCCGCGAGGACTTGTATGCCCGCATCCGACGGGATCTGCGCCCTGTGGGACAGGGTGTCGTGATCCGTCACAGCGATGGCGTCCAGCCCTTTCGCCTTGGCTGCTTCGATTATTTGCGCAATCGTGGCGCTGCCGTCGGAAACGTCGGAGTGGATATGCAAATCGGCTTTCATGAGGCAAACGCCCCGTTGGATATATTGAAGACCTGATCGCATACACCCTCCATAAACGCGATGTCATGGAAGATGCCGATCATGCCGGTGTCCGGGCCTTTGAGCTTTTGCAGGATGTCCCTGACAAGGCGTTTCGTCTTGTTGTCGAGCGCTGCGGTGGGTTCGTCCAGCAGGAGCAGGCGCGGCTTTTTAACCATGGCGTGGGCGAGGTTGAGCCTAAGCCTCTCGCCGCCCGAAAAGGTGGCGGGATACAAATTCCACAGATTTTCGGGCAGCCGAAAATAGGAAAGCATTTCTTTCGCGTCCGCTTCGGCGGTTTTCATATCCGCCGCCGAAAGGAGTAAGGCGTTCATCACGTGCGCCTTTGCCGTCGTCCGGGGCATGACATTCAAAAACTGCGACACGTATCCGATTTCATGGCGGCGCAGGTACAGGATCTCTCGTTCGGAGGCCGAAACCAGATTGATTTTTCCGAACAGCGCGCTGTCGTACCATATTTCGCCCCGCGTGGGCAGACAACTGCGGTTGATACATTTGAGGATCGTGGACTTGCCCGCGCCCGACAGCCCCACAATCCCGATGAACTCTCCCCTGCGGAGCGTCAGGTTTATATTGTGACAGGACTTGATTTCGAGTCCCGGCTCATGCAAATAAAAATCCTTGCCGAGATCGCTTACGCGTAAAATCTCCATACTCAGCTCCGATACTCGACGCGATAGGTCGCGTGACCGTCCACAAACACATCCGTAATCACCGGGTAGCCGTCCAAGATATCCACAATCAGCAAGTCGGCCTTTTTGCCCGGCTCAACGGAGCCGTAGTCCTTGTCCGTTCCCATGGCCTTTGCCGGATTCAGCGTCGCCCTGTTAACCATTTGGGGCAGAGGGACGCCGTAGCTTTCGTGCATGTGAAATATGCTGTGCAGAATAGCGGCGGGATAGTAATCCGAGCAGATTATGTCGGCGCAGTCCTCCAAAACCGCTTCCGCCGCCGACAGGTTGCCCGAATGGGAACCGCCCCGCAGGATGTTCGCCGCGCCCACGACGGTGTGAAAGCCTTGTGACTTTGCGGATTTTGCGGCCTCGAGCGAAACCGGAAATTCGCTGACGTCCACCCCGATCACACGGTTCAGAGCGAGCTTTTCCTCGGTATCATCGTCATGCGAGGCCACGGCGATCCCTTTTTCGTGCGCAAGCTCGGCCAGCTCCTTGCGCTTTGCGAGGGAGAGAAATTCTTTGTTTTTGTGATACGCCAAAACGCCGTCAAATCCGAGCGTGCGGATCTCCTTGCCGTTGTATTTGGAAACGGTGTCGCGGTATACGCCAAGATCCGTGTACTGCCCTTGTCCCGGGGTATGATCCATAAAGGAAATCAAGTGCGTCTTTCCGCCCCTAATCAGATCGCGCACGGTGTCGAAGATTTCCGGATTGTCAAGCTCTATGCGCAGATGGAGCCGGTGCCGGATCAGATGATTGCGCAGGTGAAGTTCGGCTGTCAAATCGGCTATTTTTTGCACATTCTCCCGCGATTTCAGCACGCATCGCCCGAAGATTTCATCCTTGTACAGGGACAGCGAATGGTACATCGTGGTGATTCCGGCGCCGAGCAAGTCACGTTCGCATACCTTTAGGGCAAATTCAAAGTCCATCTGCGATGTGGGGCGCGGCTTTATATATTGCTCGATCTTGTCCGAGTGGACGTCGATCAGCCCCGGCAGGATGTAGCGCCCCCGCGCGTCGACGACGCAGGCGGCGTCCTCCGCCCGCTCGCGGCTGTCGGAGAATCCGAAAATCCCGTCGCGGTCGAAAAGCAATGTTTTATTCTCGACGACCCGGTCCGGCGTCACCGTTTTTCCGTTTTTTATAGCGATCAATCTGTTTTCTCCTCTCTAAATCAGCGAATGCACAAGCTGCTGGGTGTACGCGTGCTGCGGGTCCTCCAGGATTTGGTCCGTCAGCCCGCTTTCCGCGATCTTGCCGTCCAGCATGACAATCGTCCTGTCGGCGAGCATACGGACGACGGCGAGGTCATGCGATACCAGCAGGATGGATATGCCGTACTCCGCTTTGATTTTTCGAATCAAATCAAGCACCCGTGCCTGCACCGACAAATCAAGCCCCGTGGTTACTTCGTCGAGCAGCAAGAGGGCCGGATTGTTGGCGAGCGCCTTGGAGATCTGAACGCGCTGCTGCATTCCGCCGGAAAAGTTCCTTGGCGCCTCGCCCATGCGGGAGGTCATGATCTCCACGGATTCCAAAAGCCCTCGCGCGCGTTCGGTCATCTGCCCGGCGTTCCGGCTGCCGGCCGCGATAAGCTTCTCCGCGATATTGGACGCGGTCGAATGGTTCATGCGCAGGCCCAAAATCGGATTCTGATAGACCATCCCCATGATGCGATTTTTAATCATGCGCCGGTCCGCCGCGCTCGCTTCCCATATGTTTTTTCGGCCCTCTTGATAATCGCGCAGCAGCGCAAGGCCAAAGGTCGGCGTGAAGTCAAAATACAGCGAGCGCATCAATGTGGTTTTGCCCGAGCCGCTCTCGCCGACAATGCCGAGCACCTCTCCGGGGTAGACGTCAAGGGAGAGGTCGTTTGCCGCCCATACGCTGCCGCACAGCGCGCAGCGGTTTTTCTCCAAGCGTTCCCCGCAGGCGGGGCAGCCGCTCCCGTATCGGAGGGTGAAGTTTCTGACTTGCAGGACGGGCGTTTCGTTCAGACACATGCCCCTCGCACCTCCTTGCAGTAAGAAGTATCGGAGCATTGATACAGCTTCTCGCCGGTCAAGGCGTCGAACATCTCATCGAGGTAGGTGTCCGCGCTTCCGCACAGGCGGCATTTTTTGCCCTCAAAATGTTCCGGTTCAAACGGGATGTCGTCGAAAGCCAGCGAAACGACCTCTGTATGCGGCGGGACGGCGTAGATCTTTTTCTCGCGCCCCGCGCCGAACAGGTACAGGCAGTCCGCCTTGTGCAGCTTGGGATTGTCAAACTTCGGAATCGGGCTTGGGTTCATCATGTAGTGTCCCGCGACCATGCAGGGATATTCGGACGCGAGCGTCACCTTTTTGTATTTCACAAGGCTTTCGTAAAGCTGAAGCCAGATCGGGGCGTAGTCTTTCTCGGCGTGCATTTTCTTCGTCACCTCCTCGCGGGGTTCCACAATGCGCAGCGGTTCCGGAATGGGGACCTGAAGCACGAGGATCTGCCCGTCCGACAGGGGGATTTCGGGGATCCTGTGCCGCGTCTGTATCAAGGTCGCCTCGCGGCTGTTCGCGGTCGTTCTCACATCGGTGCACAGGCCGATGAATTTTTTTATGTTGACGGCGTTTACGCTTTCGTCGCTGCCCTGATCGATCACCTTGAGGACGTCGTCCGGCCCGATCAGCGAGAGGGTGAGCTGGATGCCGCCCGTACCCCAGCCGCGGCCGATGGGAAGCTCGCGGGAACCGAAAGGCACCTGATAGCCCGGTATTGCGACGGCTTTCAGCGACGCGCGGCGTATCTCCCGCTTGGAACCCTCGTCGAGAAAGGCGAAATTGTAGTCGCTATACATCTTTCGGCCCCCTGCTTTTCCGCACCGCATCCAGCTTCGATTGAAAGGTGACATAGTGCGGCAATTTCAGATGGGAGATGAAACCATTCATTTCCAAGCTGTCGCCGTGCATCAGCACAAACTCTTCGTTTTGCGCGGGATACCGGCCGCCGGCGTCCAGCTCGCGGTCGATAACGGCCATTGCAATCGCCTTATTTTCATTTCTGCCGAAAACCGCGCCGTAGCCGACGGCGAGCTTCAAGCAATCCCGGTCGCCGGCATCGTTAAAGCACTCCGCTTCCGTAATCAATATTTCGCCTATGCAGATGCTCTCGTTTTCATCGAACAGATAGGGTACGCATAGCTCCACATAGCCGCAGCGCAGCTCGCCGACAGTCGGATGCACCTGCCCGAAGCCGCGCAGCGCCGAATAGGCCAGCCCGGAGATAAAGCCGCTGTCCGCACGGGAGAGCGTTTGCAGGCGCGCGCTTCGCGTCGCCGGGAATTTCGTCATGTGCACGGTCACGTCGTGGGGGGCCTCGTCGCTTTGGCTGCAGTTGTCGATCAGCCCCTCTTTTTTCAGTTCGTCCGAAACGCGAGGGCAGGGCGCGAGCTTCTCCGGCTTCTGCGCGGCGAGCAGTTCCCGCATATGCCTCTGCAATGCGGCGGGATGTTCTCGATCGATGTCAAAACGGATCAGCCTGTGGGTATAATCATAAGTCGCACCGAGAATCTGGCCGCCGCTTATGTCCTTGAACGCGGCGGAGATGCGGCGAACGATCCGCATGTTTTCGGTATCCGCCGGCCGGGTGTAATAATTTCTCGCAAGGGTGGATCGGTACGCCCGCAGCAGGAAGACCGCTTCCTCAGGCGCGCCCTCGCACTGCTTGAGGGCAAGGGCGGCATAGGTCTTCGCGTACAGACCCGCCTCGCTCATGACGCGATCCACGAGCAGCGACAGCTTGTTTTCAACAGCCTCGGTTTCAATGTCCTTATCCGTTCCGCTTTTATAATACTCCAGCAGCTTTATGCTTTCCTCGATGGCTTCCCTGCCGCCGGATACCGCCGCATAGGCCATTTATCGCACCTCCCCGACAAGCCGCGGGACGGCAAACAGCTCGCCCGCGTCCGAAACAAAAATAAAATCCAAACCCTGCGGATAGTCGTGGTTCTGCGCGTCGCGCAGCGCAATTGCGTCTTTCACGGTTTGCGTCGTCCGCAGCGTCGCAGAGCCGTCTACGCCGGGTCCGAAGAGCGTCAGCCGGCAGGCGGGTTTGCCGCAAGCGCGGACAATAAGGGTTGCGCTCTCGTGCGGATCGGCCGGCGTTCCGCATTTTGCGCTTTCGATTGCGTCTTTCAGCTCAATCGGATCGCAGACAAAGATATAGTCCGCCGCTTCGAGCGGAACGCGCTTCGCAAGCGTCAGCAGCGTTATTTCATCCGAAAGCGAATCGTTTTCGCGGATGCAAAAGCCGACCTCGTTGTCGAGCAGCGTTGCGGCCAAGGCCAGAAACGCCGGCCTGCCGCCGGACAGCTTGTCCGCATACGATTTTATGCTGACCGTCCGTACCGGATGGGACATCGCTTCGAGCAGGCATCTGAAAACCTTTTGGCTGTCAAACACCGCGTCGAATTTATGCTTTTTTGAAAGCGTTGAGATCATTCGGCGCCTCCCGATCCATAGATTCAAAGTTAACCATCGTTTTGAGGTGCAGGGCGTTTTCCCGCATCAGCCGGTCCTCCTGCTCCTTTTCAAGCGCAAGCAGCCTGTCCGCGCCGTCAAAAACCCCCTTGTTGATCGCCGCGTCGATAATCGCCATGTCAAGGGTCTTTTCGGCGTCGTCGCCCATCAGCACGGCGCTTCCCCGCGCGCCGTCAAGCTCCACCGACGCTTCGCAGACGAGGACCTCACCCAAATAAAACAGGCTCTGCTTGACGGGTTCGCGCATTTTAACCATGACTAAGGTCTTTTCCGGCGCTTTCACGATGACCGGGCGGTGCATTTTCCGAATATCGGCCGACAGGGACGCAAGGTCGCGCCTGTCCGCTCTCGCCAGTATCCTCGTCAATCGTCTCTTGTCCATCTTATCCGACCTTTGCCTTGATCTTCGTCGCAAGCAGTTCGAGCGCAATCACGGCGGCGACGACCATATAGGTGATCCAGCCGAGTTCGCGCAGATCGAAGTAATGGCTGCCGGCCATGTACAGCTCAAAGCCGATGCCGCCCGCTCCGGCCGCGGCGCCCACGGCAATCGCGTTGATGAAATTGATTTCGAAGCGCAGGAAAGTCCAAGCCACCATATAGCTGATCGACGACGGAAGAATCGCTTGAAAAACGATCTGCCAAAAGCTTGCGCCGCTCGCCTTTAGGGCCTCGATGACGCCGCTGTCCATTTCCTCTATGGATTCGGCGTAAGCCTTTGTCAGATAGCCGGCGCTGTGGAACGTGAGGCCGACGACCGCGGCGACGCTCCCAAGGCCCGCCGCGACGGTGAATATGAGCACCCACAAAATCGTCGGCACGGCTCTAATCAGAGAAACGAAGCGCTTTATGATGCCGGCCGCTATGGGATTGGCAATATTTCCGGCGCAGAACAAGGCGCCGAGCAGGCCGAGGAGGGCGCCGAAGATCGTGGAAAGCGCGCCGAGGGAAAAGCTTACGAGCAAGGCCGTCCACGCCTCGGCCCCGTTGGTGTACATCAAACGGGGCTGCCCGAACAGCACCCTTGCATTGTCGAGCGTCCCGGCAATGGCCGCGAGCAGATCGATGTTTTTATAATCGAAAGTCGCAAAACCGCACAGCGTGAGCCCGAGCAGGACAAAAACGGTCAGCCGCACGGCGAGCCTGTTTTTCGATTTCGCCGCCGTCTTGATTTTGCCTGCGCGGCTTTTTTGCATACATCTTTGCAGCTCCGGAAGCGCAAGGCCGCGTTCCGCAGCGACGAGTTCATTCATCACAGAATCACCTTTCTGATTTGATTCGAGAGCAGCTCTATGGCGATAACCAGCAGGACGACGGACAGGACGACGAGACCCGCCGAAGCGTAATCCATCCGCTTGTAGTACAAATCGAACAGATAGCCTATGCCCGTTGCCGTGAGTATGCCGATCAAGGTGGAGTTCCGTATATTTGTTTCGATCATATAGAGGATCCACGAGAGGATCTCAGGCATCGAAGACGGCAGAATGCCTTGAAAGACCGTCTGCAGATCGCCCGCGCCGGCGGCGTGCAAAGCCTCTATGCAGTCCGCGCTGACTTCGTCAACGGTTTCGATAAACGTGCGGGTCAATATGCCGAAAGTGTAGAAAAACAGCGCGAAGAAGCCCGTCAGTATGTTTTGCCCGAACGAAAAGAGCAGGAGCATCGCCCAGACCACATCGGGGACATTTCTGAAAAACGCGGCAATGATTCTGACCGCTCTGCCGACCCACGGGTTGAGCTTCAAGGTTCTCGTTCCGGGCAAACCGAAGAAAAACGCGCATACGGCGGCGCACACGGTGACGGCCACCGACAAAAAGGCCGTTTCGATCAGCTTGGCAAGGATATTCGGGAGCCGAGACCAAGCCTTTTCATCGGGGACGAAATTGCTTGCCATCCAGTGAACGGCTTTGGGTACGGCCGCAAAACCGCCGGCGACATCGTAGCCGGTCGCGAGGGAAGAGATTATAAAAACTGCAAATACGCCCAGAAACGCTATTGTGAAGTTCCTCTTTCTCGCGACAAACACGGCTGCTTTTTCTTTGGAACCGGGCGTCTTTTTCATGCGATCACCCGACATCCGTAATCAATTCGCCTTCGTTCGATTGATAGATCTCATGAATTTTGGCTTTGCTCAGCCGGTCGGGCGGGCCGTCAAACACGATCCGGCCCGATGTGAGCCCGATGATTCTGCCCGAATACTTCATCGCGACGTCCACCTGATGCAGGTTGAAAATGCAGGTGATCTTCATGGTTTTGTTGATGTCGCTCAGATAATCCATAATCACCTTGGACGAGCTCGGGTCGAGGGACGCAATCGGTTCATCGCATAAAATCAGTCGCGGTTCCTGCATGAGCGAACGGGCGATGCCCACGCGCTGCTTTTGTCCGCCGGACAATTCGTCGCAGCGCTTGTACGCCTGCTCGGTAAGGCCGAGCCTTTCCAAGAGGCAAAAGGCGTTTTCCTTTTCCTGCTCGGTAAAGTATCCGGCGGCGCCGCTCAGCGCGGACTTGTGGCCGAGCCGCCCGTGCAGCACGTTTTCGATGACGCTGAGCCTGTTCACGAGGTTATAGTGCTGGAAGATCATCCCGATTTTTTTGCGAAGCTGCCGTATTTCCTTTTTTCCCACGCGGGTTATGTCCCGGCCGTCGAACAGGATGCTGCCCTGCGTCACATCGACGAGCCGGTTGATGCAGCGCAGGACGGTCGATTTCCCGGAACCGGAGGGTCCGATGACGGACACGATCTCGCCCTCGTCCACGCGAAACGAAACCTCCGTCAGCGCCTGCGTCACGTTGTTGTACAGTTTGCTTACCTTTTGAAATTCTAAGACGGACATGCGCGCATACCTCCCCGCCGACCCTGCGTCGCAGGCTTTTGGCTTTTATCGACGATAGGGGTCGTACCACGAATCCGCGGTCAGCACATAGCCGTAACTGGAGGATTTTTTGAACAAGCCCGAGGCGCCCTCGACATCCGCGTCGTAAAAGAGGGTCTCGTTGTCCGCGACTTCGGGCGAAGTGAACAGGGCGCGAAGCGCTTCGATCTCATCCGCGCTCAGGTTTTGCGGGTTGTAGGCGCAGGGACCGTTGAAAACAGGCGTGCAGGCGATAACGACAAAGTCCTTGCCCGCATGAACGTCAAAGGGGGCGTCGGCGCCCTGCTTGACGGCATACACGGCGCCGACCGTATTTTCAGCGCCCTCTTTCAACTCTATGTACGGGGCCAGCTCGATGTCGCAAAAGGCCGCGACGTCGGCGATGCCGCCGACCAGATTGACGGCGGAGCCCTGATGCGAGCCTCCGAAATACACTTCGCCGAAGAACTTGTCGGATCCGCCTTCGATCAATTGATCCTCGTCCAAGTTGTCGCTTGCAAAATGCTCGATGATCGAGGCGGTGGGCACCCTGAAACCCGAGGTGGAGCTGTTGGAAACAAAGGACATCTTCTTTCCCTTTATGTTGTCGATGGCATAGGTCCCGCCGCTTTTGTATTGATCGGCGTCGCTCGTGTTCACGCAGAGCCACGAGAAATATTTTGCCTCCTCAAGCGTGCCGTTTGCGTCGGCGTTGACGAACAGCACATCGACCTGCGGATTCCTGTTTTTGGCTTCTACGTAGCCGACCGCGCCCATCGACATCGCGATGTCCGCCGAACCGCTCGCTATGGACTCGATGGCGATGGTGTAATCGGTCGTCAGCTTATGCTCCGCCTTTCTGCCGGTCGCCTGCTCGATCAGCCTGCCGACCTCCGCGCGGATGTCTTCGTGCGTGTTTGACGACTCGTTGGGATACCAGACGACGTTGATGGGTCCCGTGTTCGCGGAGGATGTCTGCGCGCCGGCGTCCTGCGCATCCGCCTCTGCTGCGTCATTTGAAGCGGAAGCATTGTTCGATGCCCCCGAGCCGCAGCCGATCATAGCCGCCGCCATGACGACCGCGAGCAGAATCGACGGCACCACTCTTGAAATCCTGTGTTTTCTCATGTTCTTTTACCCTCTTTTCACATTCCTTTAATTGATTCGACGGCATTTCTTCATACCGTCACCACAAATTATAAGGATCATTTGTAAAATCCAACACCGATTTTGTGAAAAAGTTCGGTAAATTCGACGAGATAGCAGACAGCTCCGAGCAGGCCGCTGCCCAACAGGATAAAAATGGGGTTCGGCTTGAATTTTCGCAGCAAAAACAGGCCCGCCGCGAACATGATGACGGCCGTGAAGTCGATGGACGATCCGTCGAGCGTGAAGCCGCCCGAACCCCAAAAGGACAGGATGAGGATGGACAGGCCCGCCGAGAAAATCAAGGCCGCCGCGGTCGACCGCAAGCCCGTCAGCGCCCCTCTGATCGCCGGTGATTCCTTATACCGATCATACAGCCACGCCAAGAGCGTTACGATGATGCAGGACGGCAGGACGCAACCCAAGGTGGCCGCCAGCGCCCCGCCGAGACCCGCGATCTTCGTTCCCGCAAAGGTCGCCGCGTTTATGGCGATGGGACCGGGCGTCATTTCCGAAACGGTGACGATGTCCGCAAATTCGGCGAGGGTCAGCCAGCCGCGGATGTCCACCAACCGGCTTTGTATCAGCGGCAGGGCGGCAAGGCCGCCGCCGAAGCTGAACAGTCCGATCTGAAAGAAGCTCAGGAACAGTTGGAAGTAGATCATGCCCTATATGCGCTCCTTTCCCGTTTTCTTGTCGCGCAGACCCACCAAGGCGCCGAGCGAGCCGCAGAACAGAATGATGTATATGAGGTTGATGCGCAGCGCGAAACAGGCGAGGAAAGCCCCCGCCATGATGAGGATGGGCAGCGGTTTTTTCGTCTTAACCACCTTGCCGCCCATTGTGATCGCCGCGTCGAAAATGACCGCGCATACCCCGGCCGTCATGCCGTTCAGCACGGCGCGCACGACGGCGTTGTCCCGGAACGCGGCGTAGAACAGCGAGATCACCGACAGGATGATGAGCGGCGGCAGCACGGTGCCGGCAACCGCCACGGGTATGCCGGACAGGCCCAGCAGCCGCCGTCCCACGAGAATGGACGCGTTGACCGCCATCACCCCCGGCGCGGACTGCGCCATCGCCACGATGTCTGTCATTTCGTCTTCTTCCAGCCAGGCCGTTTCGTCCACAAACTTCTTTTTCATCAGCGGAACGATGACATAGCCGCCGCCGAAAGTAAAGGCGCTCAAAAAGAACATGGCGCTGAACAGCTTAAAATAATTTTTCGGATTCTTCTCCATATGTACTGATATCGGCATTTTTCCGCAAAACATCAGGTCAAAAACAACTCGATCAAGCTTGGCGGCGCCGAGGTGCGCGCCGAGGTGCGCGCCGAGGTGCGGCCTCAGTTCCCGTCGGTCAAACGGTAGATCATGACGGCGGTCTCCGCGCGCGTCGTGAAGCCGCGGGGATTGATATTGCCGCCGTCGCCCTTGATTACGCCCGCCCTTATCAGCGCGCGCACGGCGCTCGCCGCGTATTCGGCCACGCTTTCGCCGTCCGCAAACGCCGCCGTGTCCGCCTCCGCGCCTTCTTCGAAAGGCTTGCCGATCACGTTCATCGCGCGATAGATGAGGGCGGCTGTTTCCTGTCTCGATATATACGCGTCGGGCCTAAATTCCGTTGCGCTGTATCCCTCCGCGACGCCGAGGGCTTTCGCGATGCCGATTGCCTCATAATAATATTTGCCCGGCGGCACGTCGTCAAAATTGTCCGTGAACGCCGCTTCAAGCCCGAAAGCGCGCACGAAGAGCAGCACAAAATCGCCTCGCGTGATGTTGCTCGCGGGGTCAAACATGCGCGCCGCGACGCCTTTGACGACGCCGCGCGCGTACAGCGCGTCTATCTCTTTGCAGGCCCACGCATAGCCCGCCGCCACATCGTCGAAATACGCGGAGCGCCCCTCGTTCCCCGCTGCCAAAGGCGTGCTGTCCTCGCCGATCTCGACGGTGACGGCTGTGCTCGGCGCGCCTCCTCCGCTGCCGCTTCCGCCTCCGCCTCCGCCGCTGCCGCCCGGCGTCGCGCCGGGATTGCTCGGGTTGCCGGGATTGCTCGGGTTATCCGGGTTATTCGGGTTGTCGGGATCGCCCGAATCGCCGCCGGCGCCCGCGCGGACCACGCGGATCACAAAGTGGTCGTAGTCGCGCAGATCGCTCTCCACCTCTGCGTATTTCCCATCCGCGGCCAAATACGTGAGATACACGAGTTTCATATGGGAGAGCCTGAGCGTGAGCGGCGCGTCGTCCTCGTAACCGAAAGTCAGCTTGCCCGCGTCCACGCTGCCCGAATAGCTGTTCGAAATGTTGGCGAAGCCGAACAGATAGCGCCCATCCACAAAACTGACGCCTGATTCGTCGGGGATGACGCTCACCGCGCCGCCGAGCGCATCGCCTTTCGTATACCGCACGCTTTTCAGCTCCGCGCCCTCTGCCGTAAGGCCGAACTCCGCGCTTCCGAAAGCTCTGCTCTCATTCATGTGTATGTCCACCGTAAACTCTTTCGCGTCTGCGGGGATCGTCAGCTCAATCGGCGTCGCCGCGGAGGCGGAGGGGGCGGCTGCGAAGACGGCGAACACGAGAAGCACGCCGAACGCGGCGCGCAATATCCTATTTCCGATTTTCATCATCGGTAGCATCGTCCTTTCATCGGCCCGCGCCCGTCAAAGCGAGACGCCGCCGTTCAATCTTCGAAGCGCCGCGACCCTCGCGGCCCGGCGCTTCGAAATCCTGTTTTGCCGTTTGAAGGCTTCTTAACGGTTTGTCATTACATACACGAATATCTGCAGGAGATCGGCGATGTCGATGATCCCGTCGTCCCCCGCGATGTCCATGCGAGCGATACCGCTCCAATCGGCGCTTGCGTCGGTTTTGCCGTAGTGCCTCTGCAATTCGGCGATGTCGCCGTAGTCCACGCTGCCGTCCCTGTTGAAGTCGTAGATCGGATACTCGGAGATCAGGGTCTTGGCCGGATTTTCAGGCAACGCGATCTTGAACTCT
>JAITAX010000039.1 GCA_031283865.1 Eubacteriales Family XIII. Incertae Sedis bacterium | reverse complement strand
CGACGCCCGGCGTCCGCACGGCCTTGACAAAACCCGTGGGCGTTCCGCCCGCCGCGCCCGCGCCGGATTGGAACGCCTATCTTGTCTCGCGCGCGGAAGCGATGCGACAGGCCAAGGCGAGGAAGCGCCGCCGCATCGCAGGGATCCTCATCTTCTTCACGCTGTTTTTCGCCTTTGGACCCGTACACGAGTACGCCTCTGAGCGGTATCCGCCCGAAAGGCTGTCCGGGCTGATCGCCGATTCCGTGGCCCGGCTCAAGTCCGTCCCGCACCGGATATGGCTTTTTTTCTCCTCACGGGACGACATTTCTTTCGAGGCGGCGGATTTCGGAGCGCTCACGTCGCTCGCGGGCGCGAATGAGGCGAATCCCAATTTTAACGTGATCTCGCTGAAGAGCAGCGCCGCCATATTGGCTAACGCGGACAGCGGCGGCGTGCTGTTGAAGAAGAACGCGGACCTGCGCATCTATCCGGCCTCGCTGACGAAGATCATGACCGTTCTTCTCGCTGCGGAGTATCGCGCGGAACTGCCTGAGCGCATCGTGCTGGACCCCGCGCTGCTGCAGCCGCTCTACGACGCAAATTCCACAATGGCGGGCTTCCTGCCCGGCGAGGAGGTTGAAACGACGGATTTGATCTACGGCGCGATGCTGCTCTCGGGCGGGGAGTGCGCGGTCGCCTTGGCGCAGGCCGTCGCCGGCTCGGAGGGGGACTTTGCCGCCATGATGAACGCGCGCGCGCGGGAACTCGGCATGATTGACACGCATTTTACAAACGCGACGGGCCTGCACGATCCCGAGCATTATTCCACCGTCCGCGACCTCGCGAAACTGCTGCTCTACGCCCTCCGAAACGACGATTTTGCGGAGATTTTCACAACAGAGGAGTATGAAACCGCCCCGACCGATCTCAACGAGGCGGGCAGGGTCTTTGTGGGCAGCGTATTCGCGCGCACCGAAAGCACCCTGTTCGAGGGGGGCCGCATACTCGGCGGCAAGACGGGCTGGACGGGGCAGGCCGGACAGTGCCTCGCGTCGCTGGCGGAGAAGAACGGGAACCGCTATATCTTCGTTTCTACGGGCAACGGCGTGGATGGAGACGGTACGGCCTACAACTTTGAGGACGCGATCAACGCGTATGAAAACGGGATATTGCCGGCGGCGCGGACGCGGGAGGCCGACTGAGCTTGTTTCCCGGTCTCTTTGCCCGATTTTGCCTGAAATCCTCGGATATGCAGGCTCAGCGCAAAAGCTCGATTTCGACGCTTTCTCCCGGCTCTCGGCCCTGCGGCCCGGCGTCGGTCACGAGCTGTGCGGGCGCCGTCAACGAACGCACCGTCGAAGAGGCGCGCATCTCTATCACGCGGGCCTCGCAGCTTTCTTTCGATTCTCGCAGATCCAGCTTGCGCAGTATCTCCATGCCCTCCGTCGCTTCAAGCCCCTCGGGCAGGCGCGCGCGCACGGTCTTGCGCGCGGACTTGGGGGTTCCGAGGAAGTGCTCGATGAGCGCGCGCACGCACCAATCCATGACGAAATACGCGGCGAGCGGCGGCCCCGGCATGTTGATCAGCGGCACGCCGTCGAGCATGGCGGCGGCTGTGGGACGGCCCGGCGCCGAAGCGATCCAGTGAAAGAGACCCTCGCCCATCTCCGCGATGAGCTGCGCGTTATAATCCTCGCCGCCCTTTGAAGAGCCGCCGCAGAGCAGGATGATGTCCGCCTCCGCGCGCGCGCGGCGCACGGCGGCGCGCAGGGCCTCGCGGTCGTCGCGCACAATCGGAAAGCAGAGCGGATCGGCGCCCATTTCCGCCAGCATGTGCCGCGCCAGCGCGCTGTTCGAATCCACGGTCTGCCCGCGCGCCGGCACGCTGCCCTGCGATACGAGTTCGCTGCCCGTCGGAATGAAAGCGATGATCGGTTTTTTCAGCGTTTCCGCTTCCGTAACGCCGCCGAGGACGAGGGCGGCCAGATCGAAAGGCCTAAGCCTCGTGCCGGCGGCGACAAGCAGTTCGCCCCTGCGCACGGAACTGCCGGCCGGCCGCACGTTCATGCCGGGCGTCACGCGCAGGTCCTCCGCGAGCGCTATGCCGCCACCCTCCGGGAAGCGGACGGCTTCAATCGGTATCACGGCGTCGAAGCGGTCATCAAAGTCATCGCCCGTATCGGCGCGCACATAGGACGCCCCCTCCCGCCAGAGCGAGGTGTCGGGCGCGCCCGCCGCGAACGTCGACGAATCCACGCCGATGCCGTCCATCGAAGAGGCCCGCACGACGGGCAGGTCGTGGCGCGAAAGGTGATCGCGCGCGGCGACCCGTCCTATGGCCGCGTCCACGGGCAGCGTTTCACGCCCCGGAGCAGGCTTCCATTTATTTAAGATGATGTCGATGACTTCGCGCCTCGTCGGCGCCTTGCCGCTGTGAAGATCAAGCATAAATACCTCCTTGCCTGCGCGCCTTTGCGGACCTGCCTGCGCGCACGCCCCCGCCGCCCGTTTTGGCGTCAAAGACAGCTCCCAAAGCGATTTCGGTTTTGAAAATTTTATCGTCGTCTTTTTTTCGATGCTTGCGATGCGCCGATCACGAAAGGCGGAGCGGTGTCGGTCTTTGTCCCGGTGTCGGTCTTTGTCCCGGTGCCGGTCCCCGCGCCGTCGGCCGGCGGCGCGGGGACCGGCAGGCAGACCTTGATCGTCCCGCCCGCGTAGGGGACCGCGCGCAGCTCTATGCCGACGCCGTACAGCCTTTCGAGCAGTTCCTTTGTCAGCGCCTTATCCGGCGCGCCCTCGGCGATGATTTGTCCGTCCGAAAGCGCCGCGACTTTCGTCGCGTAGAGGAAAGCCTGCTCCGGGTTGTGCGTGGACAGCACGACCGTGTATCCGTCCGCGGCCAGCGCGCGCGCACGCAGGAGGGCGCTGTGTCGGTGTCCGTAGTCGAGGTTCGCCGTCGGCTCGTCCATGATCAGGATGCGCGCGTTCTGCACCAGCGCCCGCGCGAGGAAAGCCAGTTGCCGTTCGCCGCCGCTGATCTCCGCGCAGCCCCTGTTTCGCAGGTGCGCTATGCCCAGACTGTCAAGCGTATCGAGGGCCGCCGCCGTATGGCGCGCGCCGGGCGCGCGCCCGAAGCCGATGCGCCCCGAGAAGCCCATCAGGACGGTTTCCAGCACGGTATGGTTGAACACGGGCGAGATCGTCTGCGGTATGTACGCGAGTTTGCCCGCGAGCGCGCG
>JAITAX010000032.1 GCA_031283865.1 Eubacteriales Family XIII. Incertae Sedis bacterium | reverse complement strand
CAGCGACATCCGCATATCGATGCCCGGCATACATCAGGTCGAAAACGCGATCTGCGCGCTGTGCGCGATTGAATTGCTGCGCGAAAAGGCCCTGCTCACGACGGACGGCGAACTGCTGCGCAAAGGCATGGAGGAAGCCCGGCAGCCGGGCCGGTTCGAGGTGTTCAAAGGCGAGCCGGTCATCGTACTCGACGGCGCGCACAATCCGGCGGGCGCGGCGGCCTTGGCCGATACCGCCTGCGAGCTGTTCCCGGGCAAGCGAATCCTGCTCGTCACGGGCGTGCTGCGGGACAAGGCGCTGTCCCCGATGCTCGCGCATTTTAACCGCGTCGCGGACGCGTACATCGCGACGGAGCCGGACAACGAGCGGCGGCTTCCGGCTGCGGAGCTTCGCGACGAAATTGAAAGGACGGGGAAGCCTTGTACGGTCGTCGCCGATCCCGTGCGCGCGGCGGAAGAGGCTTGGCGCCGCCGGGCGGACTTTGACGTGATCGTCGTGTCGGGTTCGCTGTATCTGCTCGGAGCGGTCAGGGGGTATCTGTATGAAAAAACGAGCCAACAAGGTCCTGCTGTTTTATAACCCCTACGCGGGAAACGGCGTAATCAAGAACAATCTTGACGTCATCATCGAACGCTTTCAGAAAAAGGGTATGTTCGTCATCCCGATTCGCGCGGATTACAGCGAGAACCGGCTCGACAGCGTGTTCCGGCGCATCTGTATCGACGAGTACCGCAAGCTCATCGCCGCAGGCGGGGACGGCACCATCCATTCCATCGTCAACGCCATGATCCGAAACGAGATCGATATCCCGCTTGCGATTTTCCCGGCGGGGACGGCCAACGATTTCGCCTCCTACATGGATTTGCCGAACAAGCTCGACGATATGATAGGAATTGCGCTCGAGGAGAAATACACCAAAGTCGACGTCGGCATCGCGGGCGGGCGCTGCTTCGTCAACGTGCTCGCCATGGGAATGCTCGCAGACGTGAGCCAAAAGACGGACCCGAATCTGAAGAACACGCTGGGCCTGATATCCTACTATCTCAAGGGCGTCAGCGAGCTTCCGAACCTGCGCCCCGTCTTCGTGCGGGTTTCCTGCGAAGCTTTCAATCTGGAGGCGAACATATACTTTATGCTCGTCATGAACGGTCGTTCGGCGGGCGGCTTCAGACGGCTCGCGCCGGACGCCGTGATGGACGACGGCCTCTTGGATGTGATGATCTTTCGGGAAATGCCCATCATGGAACTCGCGCCGCTGTTGATCGCCGTCATGACGGGGCAGCATCCCATAAACCGAAATGTGATCTCCTTTAAAACCGCCTCGCTGCGCATCGAATCGGACCGGAAGATCGCGACGGATTTAGACGGGGAAGCGGGCGATTTGCTGCCCGTCGAGGTGTCGGTACTGCACAAGAGGCTGCGCGTGAACACGCGCAAGGACGATATGGAGGCTTCGATATGGTAAATGCGGTTTGCGGAGGTCCGGGCGCGAACGGCGGCGCAGACGAGAACGGCGCGCCGTCCGGAGCGGTGATGATCTCCGAAACGGTGGACTATGACGCGCTCGTTGCGATGTTCATTCGAAACGGTCTGGAGTTTTCGGCGGAGGAAGAGGTGCCGACGGACCTCGTCAAGTGCTGGGAAGCGACGGAGCTTCATGCGAGCGCGGCGGCCGGGCGGCTGATCGGCGGCTGCGTGCTGGCGCTGCGCGAGGGCGCTTTTATCATCGACGGCATAGCCGTAGAGCCTGAATACCGCGCGCACAAGCTGGGAAAGAAGCTGCTGGAGCTTGCCGTCGGCGAGGCGAAAACCCGCGGCGGGCGCGCGCTTTTCCTCGTCGCGCGCGCGCCCGAATTTTTCCGCAAGCAAGGCTTCGTCACCGTTCCGCGCGCGGGCGCGCCGACCTTCTTCGAATGCTTCTCCTGCCCGCAGTACAACGCAAGCTGCTTCCCCGAAGTCATGTATCTCGGGTGGTCTTGACATGCGCCCTCGGCGTTCCGGTAAGTCGCTGCGTGAAAGCATCGTCGCAATGATGTCCCGATTGCCCGTGAACAGAGCGGACGCCATCGACGTGGGCGTTCTCAGCTACGAACGGGAGATCCGCGCCATGTGCGAGATGAACAGCTGCGGGCGTTACGGGCGTTCTTGGAACTGCCCGCCGCAGGTCGGAAGCATCGAGGAACTGAAAGCAAAGTGCGGCGTCTACCGCAACGGCATCCTCTTCAACACCGTGAGCGCGCTCGAAGATTCCTTTGATTTTGAGGGTATGATGGCGGCGGGCGCGGCGCTTCACGGGATCCTTGCGGAAACGGACGGGATCCTAACGCGTGAATTTGGCTTGGACGATTACCTGCTGCTCGGCGCCGGCTCATGCAACGCCTGCAAGACTTGCGCCTATCCCTCGCCCTGCCGTCACCCCGACAAAATTCACATTCCCATCGAAGCCTGCGGCATCAACGTCGTGCGTTTGGCTAAAAAGACAGGATTTCTTTACAACAACGGCCTCAACACGGTTACTTATTTCGGTCTTTTGCTTTTTTGATTCGCCCGTTTCCCACGAATCCTTACCGAGGTCCGGACGCTTCGAAATCGGAAAGACCAAACGACGCGAAAGGAGGCGCTCATGCTATCGCCGAGAGACAACTTTTTGGAAACGATCAAGCTTGACGGGAAGCCGGACCGGCTGGTTAATCAATACGAGCCTGTTGCCATGATCCTGCCCGACCCGATTCTCCTGTACGAAAGGGGAGGCGTCGCCCGCGGCAAAACGTTCGTCGACCCTTGGGGTGTCACTTTCATTTGGCCGGAGAACCAGCCGGCGGCGGCGCCTTTCCACTCGGAGGAAAACCGCGTGATTAAGGACATCCTGAATTGGCGAGAGGAATTGCGCATCCCCGATTCTGCGGAGGCGAGCACGGGTTGGGAGGAAGCCGCGGAACGCGCGGCGCAGATCGACAGAAGCCGTTATTTGGCGACTGTGCTGATGAGCACGGGGATTTTTGAGCGGCTCCACTTCCTCATGGGCTTCGAGGACGCGCTGACCGATATGCTTCTCGAACCCGAAGCCTACGCGGATCTTTGCGACGCGATCTTGGAGAGCCGCATGAACAACGCAAAGGCACTGATCGATCACCTGAAGCCGGACGCCGTCCTCTCGCACGACGATTGGGGCATGAAGACGAGCCTCTTCATGAGCCCGGACGCGTGGCGGACATTCTTCAAGCCGCGCTACAAGAAACTCTACGACTGCATTCACAGCCGCGGCGTGTTAGTCATCCACCACGCGGATTCTTTTCTGGAACCCATCGTCGCGGACATGGCCGAGATCGGCATCGACGTGTGGCAGGGCGCCTTGCCGCAGAACGACATCGTGCGCCTGCAGAAAGAAATAGGCGGACGCATGACGCTGATGGGCGGTCTCGATTCCGCGAACTTAGACAGGCCGAACTCCACCGAGGAGGAAATTCGAAAGGAAACGCGGCGCGCCTGCGAAACCTACGGGCCGGGCGGACACTTCATCCCGTGCAGCACCTACGGCGTGCCCGGCGACACCATCCATCCCCATATCGACGCGATTGTATCAGACGAAATCGAACGCTATAACGACAAGCTGTATCGCCGGTAATCAAAAAGGAGATCAAGCCATGGACATCTTAGAAGAAATTTCGGAAATGGTGCAGAGGGGCAAGGCCAAAGACGTGGTAATCTTGGTGAACAAGGCTTTGGAGGAGTGCTTTGCCGCGCAGGAGATTCTGGACAAAGGACTTCTGAAAGGCATGGGGGAGTTGGGCGTTCGCTTTAGGAACAATGAGGTGTTCGTACCCGAGGTTCTCATCGCGGCGCGCGCCCTCAATCAGGGAAGCGCCGTTCTGAAATCGAAACTCGCGGAGGAAGACGCGAAGCCGATCGGCACGGTCGTGCTCGCCACGGTCGCGGGCGATCTGCACGACATCGGGAAAAACTTGGTGCGCATGATGATGGAGGGCGTCGGCCTCACGGTCGTCGACCTCGGCGTGGACGTGTCGGATGACAGAATCGTGGAAGCCGTCAGGGAATACAGCCCTGACATCGTGGCCCTCTCCGCCCTCCTGACGACCACCATGGACCGGCAGGGTTCCGTCATCAAGGCGCTGCAGACGGCCGGGCTCCGGGACAAGGTGAAGATCATGGTCGGCGGCGCGCCCGTCACGCAGCGCTTCTGTGAAACAATCGGCGCCGACGCCTATTCGCCGGACGCCTCGTCGGCCGCCGAGACGGCGAAAAGCTTGGTGCCGGCCAATTAACAAGCAGAACGCGCGAAAAACGCGCGAAAGCTTTAAAAAATGCAAGCGCAAAGCAATATTTCATGCTATAATATATCAAAGAATGCTGCGGCAAAGGCGCGCGGCGGACTGCGGTGCGTGCGCCGCATTTGCGGGAAGTAAACCGCGGCGCGCGGGGCGCGTCGCGCGCGCCGCGGGGAGGTATCGCCATTTTTAAAAACACCAATGAATTTATTCGCGAATACCGCGCGGAATTTGTGGACCGCCTGGGCAAGGCCTTTGAGGACAGCAATTGCCTCGAACGCTATACCATGCTCGTGCGGCTGATTCGCAGGCATATCGCCAGGCAGTGGGTCTACAC
>JAITAX010000089.1 GCA_031283865.1 Eubacteriales Family XIII. Incertae Sedis bacterium | reverse complement strand
TTCCCTCCCACGCGCACATCCGCACTGCCGATTTTGCCCTTCACGGTCAAATTGCCGCCGCATTCGACGATGAAATTTTCGATTACGGAACCCCGCACGACGACATCGCCTCCAAAGCGCACATTGCCCGTGGATAAATCCACGTCGCCCGCGATGAGCAACTGCTCCACGACGTTTACGACCGCCCCGTTGAAGCTCACGACGCCGTCCGTCGCGGCGAGCAGCGCGTTTTTGTCCTCCGACCACTCGGTGTTCGTGCCGCGCGGACTGGGAACGGTTTTGCCGGGCCGCGCGGGAATCGCGCCCCCGTACACATTCGTGCCGTCCGTACCCTGCGTCGGCTGCGTGACCTCGCACAGGACGTCGCCCTTTTTGACGATCTGGAACACGTCCACGTTCTTGTAGTCCACGAGCGCCGTATCGTCGCCGCCGTAATCCGGCTTAAACTCATCCGATTTCTTTACGCGGAACACCGCAGTGCCGTCTGTTCCATCCACCGCGGGGATGCCGCGCGCAATCGGGATCTCCGAGCCGAGCAGCGGACCCGCCGCCAGCGCCCGCAACGTGGCCTTGTCGAGGCCGAAAACGATGCGCGCGCCGTCCGCCGCGCGCAAAAGCTCCTCCTGCGTCAGGGGCTCGGGCTTACCGTCCGCCGCCTCTCCCAAGAGAAGAGAAGCCTCCGTGTTGTCCTCGTTGACATTGATCCTGATCGTATACTTTCCCAAAAAAGTTACCTCATCTGGTTCGCGACATCATCCATTTCATCTATCGTCGTAAGCACGCGCGCATTGAAGCTGAAAGCGCGCTGCGATTCTATCATGCGGACCATCTCCGTCGCGGCGGAAACCCCGGACCGCTCCAGAACGCCGGCCCTCACATTCGGCCGCTCCATCGCCTCCGCCTCGCCCGAAACCTCGGTGGCGGCAAGCTTGTTCGTGCCGAGCAGCGACAGCCCGTGGTTGTTCGGGAAGCGGAACACGCCCACCCGGTCCGGCGTGATCTCGGCGCCGTCCTCAAGCTGTATCCGCGCGCCGCCCGCATCCAGAATGTAGCAGCCGTTCACGTCCGTCAGATACTTCGTGTCCCCCTCCGCGGAATACTTGAACTGCCCGTCCCGCGTATAGAAGATCTCGCCGTCCTCGCCGACCTCAACGGCGAAGAACCCCTCGCCGATGATAGCCATGTCCGTCGGCACATCCGTCGTGGACAGCCCGCCCTGCGCGTAGTTGACGGCTGTATGCTCCACGCGCGAGCCGTGGCCCGTATCCAGCATGATGGGATCGTAGGGCGGGCGCACGCGGTTGTTTTCGTCCGTCCGGACCGCGCCGCCGTAGACCTTGGCGTACAGCAGCGTCGAAAAGGACGCCTGCTGCGGCTTGTAGCCCATCGTGCTGAGGTTCGCGAAATTGTTCGCAATCGTATTCATATTCAACTGCTGCCCGAGTATGCCGGAACGCGCCGCGTAGAAACCTCTAATCATAATTCCTCACATCCTTTCGATTTGTTTGATCTAACTCACGCGGCCGATCTGCGTCACGAGCACCTCATTCAACTGATCGTACATCTTCACCACCTGCGTGCAGGCGTTGTACAGATTCTGCCCCGCGATGACGCGGCTCATCTCCATCGCCGTATTCACGTTGGATTTTTCGATTGCGTACTGCGCGACGCGGTAACTGCCCGCCACCGCGACATCCGGCGAAGCCTCGCTGCGATAGAAGCCCTGCCCCGCGTTTTCGAGCGCGCGCGCGTCCTCCACGCTGTACACGCCGATGCGCGCGACCTCCTCACCGTCGCCGTCCGCGTACCGTATGACGCCGCTCTCATCCACCGTGATGTTGCTGCTGTCGAGCGCAATCGGCGAACCGCCGTCGTCCAGCACCAAGCCCACGCCCGGCAGTATGAGATTCATCTCCGCATCGATGCTGAACTGCCCGTTTCGCGTCAGCACCTCGCCCATGCGCTCCGAGTCGACCATAAAGAAGACGTTCGGCTGTGCGCCCTCCTCCATGCTCTCCGGGTCGATTGCGGAAGAACCGTCCCCGACGAGGGCCATATCCAGATCGCGGCCCGTGTTCTCGATGCTGCCCTGCGCGAAATCGGTGTATTCCTCGATGTTCGTCGTGAAAAACACGGCCGGCCCGATGCTGCGCCGCGGGGAAATCATGCCGTCCCCGAGGCGCGCCACCATATGCGCCGCAAAGGAGGAGCCGACAAGGGTCTCCGCCTTGTAACCCGTGGTCGTCACATTTGCGATATTATTTGAGATCACATTGAAATTTCGCTGCTGCGCCAACACGCCCGAAGCCGCTTCGTAGAAACCTCTCACCATGGCGATATCCTTTCCGCCGGCGAATGCCGGCACGCTTCTTTCTTTCCCATCGTTCACGTTCACCGCCGGCGGATGCCGGCGCGTTCAGTCCTCCTTGTCGTACAGCTCTATCCTGTGCCGCAGCTTCATAATCGCCGCGGAATGGATCTGCGAAACCCTTGATTCCGTGATCTTCATGACATCGGCAATCTCCCGCAGCTTCAGATTTTCGTAATAGTAGAGAGAAATCACGAGCTGCGCTTTTTCGCCGAGGGTGCCTATCGCGTCCGTGAGCTGCTGCTTCAGTTCATCCCGCAGCATCTCCGCCTCGGGCGCGTCGAGTTCTTTCTGCTCCGTCAAAAGCGGAAAGGCCGTCATCATCTTTTCGTTGATGGCCTCCTCGAAAGAGAGAATCATCGCGTTCTGCCGCTTCTGCAAGATCTTTTCGAGCCGGTCCGTGTCGATGCCCATGCGCGCGGCGATCTCCTCCTTGCTCGGCTCGCGCCCAAGTTCGGCGTACAGCGTATCGTAGACCGCGTTCAACTCCTTAACCATGCTGCGCTGGTTGCGCGGTATCCAGTCCTGCTTCCGCATAAAATCTATAACGGCGCCCTTGATCTTCAGCGAAGCAAAGGTTTCGAATTTGTTGCCCATGTCGGGATCGAACTTCTCCACCGCGTCGATGAGCGCGATCATGCCTTGGTTGATCATGTCGTCCAACTGCCCGTAATTGCTGTAGCTGCCCTTGAAGCGAAGCACTATGCGCTTCACGAGATCGGCGTAGGCGAGCACGATGTCGTTTCTGGCCTCGACGTCGCCGCTCTCCTTGTATTCTTTCCACTGCTCTGTGTATTTGTCGCTCGCTTCAACTTCCATGATTTCCCTGTATCAGCCCGATGGCCTGTATCTGAATATTGGAATCTATCTCGTTAAATGACAAAACCGTCAAATTAGGCAAAAATTGGTCCATCAGGCGCTTGAAGTAGATGCGCACAATCGGCGAGGTCAGGATCACGGGCCGGTGAACGATTTCTTTCACGCGGTTGATCTGCGCGTTCACATCCTCCACGATCTTCTGCACCGTCTGCGGCTCCAGCGCGAGATAGCTGCCGTGATCGCTCTGCTTCGCCGAATTTAATATGTCGTTCTCCACGCCCTGATCGAGCGTCAGCACCTTGATGCTGCCGCCGTCCGTGTACTTCCGCGTAATCGTCCTCTTGAGCCGCTGCCGCACGTACTCCGTCAGCATGTCCGTGTCCTTGATCGTATTCCCGTGGTCCCCCAGACACTCGAGTATGCTCTCCATATCGCGAATCGGCACGCCCTCGCGCAGCAGGTTCATGAGAATCTTCTGCAGATCGGATATGCTGACGACATTCGGGATCACGTCGTCCACGATGGCGCTGTTGCTCTTCTTCACATTTTCGAGCAGCACGTTGACGTCCTGTCTGCTAATCAGCTCGTGGATGTGGCGCTTGATGACCTCGGACATGTGCGTCACGATGACGGACAGCGCGTCGATCACCGTGTAGCCGTAGACTTCCGCCATCTCCCGTTCGCTCTCCGTAATCCACTTGCCCGGGATCTCGTAGGCCGGCTCAATCGTATCGATGCCCTCGATGGACCCGGCGGCGTTGCCGGGGTCGAGCGCCAGATAGTAGTCCACAAGCACCTCGCCGCGCGCGACCTCCTCCCCCTTGATCTTCACGAGATACTGGTTCGGGTTAATCAGGCCGTTGTCGCGCAGCCGCACCGTCGGCACCACCGCGCCCATGTCGAGCGCGAACTGCTTGCGGAATATGACGATGCGATCTATGAAGCTGCCGCCGCTGGCTTCGTCCACGAGCGGCAACAGCGAATATCCAAATTCCATCTCTATCGGTTCGACGCCGAGCAGGTTGTATACGTTGTCGATATTCCTGTAGTAATCGGCCTCCGTCCCCTCCTCCTCGATCAGCTCCTGCATCTCGGAGCGCTCCGCCGTGACAACCTCTTTCTGCTGTGCGCGAAGAAGAACGATGCCGAGCGCGACCAGCAGCAGGCCGATTGCGCTGATCTGAATGTGCGGGGCGCCCGGTATCAGGTTCATGAACAGGATCGCGATTCCCGCGAACAGCAGCGTGCGCGGCTGCGACATAAACTGGCGCTTCACGTCCTCGTTCAGATTGCCCTCCGAGGCGGAGCGCGTGACGATCATGCCCGTGGCCGTCGAGATCATGAGCGCGGGCAGCTGGCTGACGAGCCCGTCCCCGACGGTGGCGATCGAATATATGTTCAGCACCTCCGAAAAGGTCAGGCCGCTCTGCACCATGCCGATGACGGAGCCGGCGATCAGGTTGATGAAAGCGATGATGATGGCCGCTATGGCGTCGCCTTTCACGAGCTTCGTCGCGCCGTCCATGGCCCCGAAAAACTCCGATTCCCGCTGTATCTTCTCGCGCCTCTGCTTCGCCTCGTCCTCCGTAATCAGGCCCGAGTTCATATCCGCGTCTATAGCCATCTGCTTGCCCGGCATCGCGTCCAAGGTGAAGCGCGCGGACACCTCGGCTATGCGCTCGGCGCCTTTCGTAATCACGACGAACTGCACCGTAATGATAATCATAAATATGATGAAGCCGACAATCGCGTTGCCGCGCAGCACGAAAGTGCCAAAGGTTTCTATGACCTTGCCGGCCTGTCCCTGTTCCGTCAGGATGAGCCGCGTCGAAGAGATGTTCAGCGCCAAGCGCAGTATGGTCGTAATCAGCAGCAGCGACGGGAAGATCGAAAAATCCAGCGGCCCGCTTATGTACATAGTCATGACGAGCACCAGAAGCGAAATCGTGATGCTGACGATGAACATGAAATCCAGCACAAAGGTAGGCAGCGGGATGAAAAACAAAGCGATGATCCCGATTACGAAGAATACGATTATATTGTTCAGTATGCTTTTCATGCCCAAATCTCTCGCTTTCAGTTCGGCTGTCTTCGTTCCTCCGCCCGGATGTCGCGCTTCTGCTGTTCATATACCCAAGCCATGACCTCCGCCACCGCGTGGAAGAAAGCCGCCGGGATGTATCCGCCCACCTCCGTCGCCCCGTAGAGGCTGCGCGCCAAGGACGGGTTTTCCGTCATCAACACCTTATGCTGCTCCGCTATGGAGATCATGCGCAGGGCCACATAATCCTGTCCCTTTGCCAGCACGACGGGCGCCGGGTCCTTATCGATGTCGTATTTGAGCGCAACCGCGAAATGGGTCGGGTTCCGCACCACCACATCCGCCTGCGGGATCTGCTGCATCATGCGGCTCATGCTGATCTCGCGCTGCTTCTCACGCCGCTTGCCCTTAATCATCGGGTCGCCCTCGGTCTGCTTGTACTCGTCCTTGACCTCCTGCTTGGACATGCGGAGCTTCTTCTCGTAATCGTATCGCTGGTAGAAGAAATCCAGCACCGCGACGACCGTGAAAATCAGGCACACGATGAAAACCATGCCCATGATCTCGTCGCGCATGAAGTGCAGACCCTCGTCCAGCTGCGTATTCAGCAAATCCGGCGCCACGAATATCAGGTCCCGAATCGTGCCGTACACCAACCAGAACACCACCGCGATCTTCACGATGCTCTTCGCCAGCTCGACGAGCGAATTTAGCGAAAAGAACAGGCGCTTTATGCCCGAAATCGGATTCATGCGGTTGAACTTGGGCTTGAGCAAGGTCCATGCCAGCAGGAATTTCGTCTGCGCCGCATTCGCGAACACGGCGATGAGAAACATCACGACCAGCACGGGCGCGACCGCAACAGCCGCCGTCGTCGTCATCTCCCTTGCCAAGGCGCCGGCCTGCGCAATCGTAAGCTCCGTCGCGGTGCCGGCAAAATCCATGATATAAAGGTACAATTCCCGCATCTGCGTGTACATATGCCCGCTCAGCGCGGACACGAGCATGAAACCCATCAGCAGGGAAACCACGCTCACCACGTCGCGGCTCTTGAACACATTGCCTTTCTTGCGTTCGTCGTTCCGCTTTTTGCCTGTGGCCTTTTCTGTTTTGTTGGTATCAGCCATTTATACCGTATTACACCAAGTGCATCAGGGCCTCTTCCAACTGTTCCATCATGAGCCTGTTGATCTGCGTCATGAAACGAACGAGCGCGGGAATAATCGTAACGAGCACGACGAGACCGCAGACGACTTTCATCTGTATATTGACGACGAATACATTGATATTCGGCACCACTTTCATCATGATCCCGACCGCAACCTCAACCACCATAATCGTAACGATCCACGGCAGGGCCAATTGCACCGCGTAGATAAATATATAGGCAAAGAGTTCCGCTGCATATACGCCGATCCTCGCCCCGTCCAAGGCTTCAAGGCCGAGGGGCGCCACCCTGTAGGAATGCGCGGCAATCGCCAAGAGGTTCAAATGGCTGTCCGTCACGAAGAAGAGCAGCGTATAAAATATCGTAATCAGATTGCCCGTTATGGTAATCTGTGAATTGCTCGTCGGGTCGAACATGGTCGCCATCGCAAGGCCCATCTGGAAGTCGATGATCTGCCCGCCTATGTGGAACACGCTGAAAAACATCGTCATCACGAAGCCGAGCGTGAAACCCACGGCGAACTCCTTGAGCATGGAGAACAGCATGTCTATGCCCGTGTAGTCTGTGACGTTCGTCCCCGCGAGGTCCCGCATCGCGAACATCGCAACGCCGAGCGACAAACCGATCTTCACAATCGTCGGCATAATCTGCCTGCCGAGCACGGGATTCATGAAAATCACGCCGAACATCCGGCACGCGGCAAAGAGCAAAAGCAGCAGATCATTCCAACTCGGCATCGCGTCAACCCGTCATCTCGGCCATGACCCGGAAGATGCGCAGCGTGAAGTCCGCAAGCTGCTGCATCATAAAGCCGCCGAAGATGATAAGCATCAAGGCCATGACGACGATCTTGGGCACAAAGGTCAGCGTCTGCTCGTTGATCGAGGTCGCGGCCTGAAAGATCGCGATGACTAAACCGACGGCGATGCTAACCAGCAAAATCGGCCCACCCGTCGCGAAGCCCGTTATGACCGCATCCCGCAGGATCTCCTGAAGCTGTATTGTCGTCATGTGCAAAACCCCCGCCGCCGTCCGAGACGCAAACCGCGCTTTCGCGCCGAAAGCCTCCCCGAGTAAAATCGAAATCCCTACAGATGCGCTAATTGAACGACATCACGAGGGTGTTCACAAGCAAGCTCCAACCGTCCACGACCACGAAGAGCAGGATCTTGAACGGCATCGAGATCATGACCGGCGGCAGCATAATCATACCCATCGACATAAGGGTGCTCGCAACTATAGTATCTATTACCAAAAATGGGATAAACAATAAAAATCCCATGATGAATGCTCTCTTTAATTCGCTGATCACAAAGGCCGGAACCACTATGTTCAGCGGCAGCTGCATACCCGAAAGTTCGGCGACGGCCGGTTCCCGCGAAAGCCCGCGGAAAAAATTCACCTCATCGGTCCCCGCCTGCGTCAGCATGAACTCCTTGATCGGCTCCGCAGCCCTTTCCAGAAATACAGTCGTCTCGATCTCCCGCTCGTTGTACGGCTGCAAGGCCGTCTCGTTGATCTCGGAGAGGACGGGCGACATGATAAAAAACGTGATAAACAGCGCCAAACCGATCAGCACCTGCGTCGGCGGGGTCTGCTGGAGACCCATCGCCTGCCGCAAAAATCCCAAAACGATGATGATGCGCGTGAAGCAGGTCATCATCAGGAGCAGGAACGGAGCGAGCGTGATGATCGTCAGTATGACGATGATCCTAATCACATCGGACGCACCGCCGTTGATTGCAATATCTATCATTGCGGATCGCCGCCTTTCCGCTTGCTGCGGCTGCGCAGGATGTCGCGAAAGTCGATTTGCCGCAGATTGAAAGCGGTGCCGCGACCGTTTCCGTCCGCGCCGACGGGTTCATCAAGTTCTTTCAATATGCTGATCCCCTGCTCGGTAACGCCGACTAAGTATTGGACGCCCGACAGCTCAAGGATCAGAATGGACGCGGCTTTGCCGACGAGCAGCCTGTCCACCACCTTGATGTGCTTCCCCATGACCGTCGGCCCCATCCTGCCCGCATACCACCTGCTGGCAAAATAGGTGAGCGCAAGAACGGCTGTTATGCCGACGAGGGTCATCGCAATCGACCACACGTTTCCCAAGGCCGTCTACTCGCCCAATATGCTTTTGACGGTCTGCACGAGTCTCTCCGGCTTGAAAGGCTTCACGATGAAATCCAGGGCGCCCAGCTTGATGGCTTCCACGACCATGCTTTCCTGCCCCATCGCGGAGCACATAACCACCTTGGCCGCAGGGTTCTTCTGCTTGATGGCCGTCAGCGTTTCGATGCCGTCCTTGACCGGCATGGTGATGTCAAGCAGCACCATATCGGGATTCTGCTCGCTGTAGATCGCCATAGCCTCTTCCCCGTTCCCCGCCTCGACGAAGTCCGTATAGCCGGCTTTCTTCAAATTGTCCTTAACCATCATCCTCATGAAAGCCGCATCGTCCACGATTAAAATCTTTGCCATTTTTTATCCCTCTCCTGTGACCTATAAAATCCTTGTCCTCGTTTTCTTGACACTGCACTCCCTTTCGCCGGCGCGTCAGGCAAATTCTTCCGGCTGCCTGATTATCTCCGTGATCCGCACGCTGTAGTTGTCGTCCACGACCACCACGTCGCCCTTTGCAATCAGTCTGCCGTTCGCGATAACATCCACCTGATCGCCCGCCTGACGGTCGAGTTCCACGATGTTTCCGACGCCCAGATCCGCGATGTCCTTGATCTTGCGCTTCGTGCGACCGAGTTCTACGCTGATCTGAATCGGCACGGTCATGACGAGATCGAGGTTGTCCTGCTCGTAAGCCGCACCGCCCGCGTCAAACGACTTAAAGCTGTACGGCGTCGTCGCGACCCGCTCCGCCGGCGCGGGTTGCGCGTAATATCCGGGGGGCGCCTGATACGCCGGCGCGGGTTGCGCATAGGGCGCAGCCGGATAGGGCGCGGCCGGGTAGGGCGCCGCCTGCGGCGGCATGGGCGGCGGCGCGGGTTGCGGCATGGGCGCGGGAGGCGGCGGCGCGGCGGCGGGAACCGGAGCGGGTGCCGGGGGCGGCGGCGCAGAGGCCGCGGGGGCCGGAGCGGGCGCGGGCTGCGGCGCAGGGGCCGCCTCCGG
>JAITAX010000239.1 GCA_031283865.1 Eubacteriales Family XIII. Incertae Sedis bacterium | reverse complement strand
AAAACGATCCCGCCATGAAACTGCACTGCGAATACGGACAGCGCAACGCGGAAGCCTTTCTCGGAAGCCGCGACGTCGGCGGCTTCGTGCTCTACCATCACGAACGCGCGGACGGGAGCGGGCCCTTCGGGAAGAAAGAGGGCGAATTTCCGCTCGGCGCCGAGATCATCGCGATCGCGGACATGCTTGACGTCACACATCACCTGCAGACGGTTTCGCCCCGCGCGCTCGCGGATATACGCAAGCAGATCGCCGAGGAGTCCGGAACAAAATACACGCGGCGGGCGGCGGAAGCCATGCTCGCCGTACTGGACGCGGACATGCTTTCCAGGCTGCGCGATGATCGGATTCTCGAAACCGTTGAGCAGACGATCCCGCCTTGGCCTATGGATATCGAAGATCTGTCCGTATTCCGCATCGCGGATCTGGCCGCGCGCATCATCGACTACAAATCCGTGTTCACGAAGCGGCATTCCGTGCAGGTCGCGAACAAGGCCTGGCTTATGGGCGGATACTACAAATACGATAAAATATCGCAAGCGCGGCTCTATCTGGCCGCCGCGCTCCACGATCTGGGCAAGCTCGCCACACCATCGGCCATACTGGAAAAACCGGGCAAGCTGACCGACGAGGAATTTGCGGTAATCAAGGACCATGTGCGCCTCACGGAGGAAATCCTGAAAGATGTATCCGGCTTTGAACGCGTCTGCGCCATCGCCGCCGGGCATCATGAAAAACTGGACGGGACGGGCTATCATTCAGGAAAAGACGCGGACGAAATCGCTTTCGATGCGCGCATCGTCGCCTGCCTCGACATCTATCAGGCCGTGAGCGAAACGCGGCCCTATCACGCCGGGCGCAGCCACGCGGAGACCATGCCGATCCTGTATGACATGGCGCAAAAGGGCTTCATCGACGCGCGCATCGTCAGGGACCTCGACGAAGTCATGGCCGTATATTCCAACGCGGACGCGCCGCCGCCGCACTTCGCGGTCTAACGCTCGGCATCTTGGCGCTTCGGCGCCGCCCCGGCGTTCTCGCCGCGCTGCCCGGAAAAATGCGCCCATAACATCCGCGCGGCGGTCCGCGTCATGCCGGGCGCCCGCGCGAGTTCATCCTCGCTCGCGGCCTTTATGCGCTCCATGCCGCCGAACTGCGTCAGCAGGGCGTTGCGGCGCTTCGGGCCTATGCCCGGAACCCCGTCCAGTTCCGAACGCAGCATCGACTTGCCGCGCATTCCTCTGTGATACTCTATCGCGAAGCGATGCACCTCTTCCTGCACCTTGCCCGTAAAATGGTACAGCAGCGGATTTCCTTTCAGATCGAACTCCTCCCCGCAAAAGACGAGTCCCCGCGTCCTGTGCTTGTCGTCTTTCACCATGCCGACCGTGGGTATGTCCAACTTCATGGCCCGCAGAATCTGCAGCGCCGCGTTCACATGCCCGAGGCCGCCGTCGACCAGAATGAGGTCCGGCAGCGGCGAAAAACCCGCGTCGCCGTCCTGCCAACGCCTCAGCCGCCGGTAAAGCGTTTCCTGTATGCTGCTGTAATCGTCGGCGCCCTCCACCGTTTTGATCCGAAAACGGCGATAATCCTTTGCGGAACTCCGCGTGCCGTAAAACACCGCCATCGCTCCCACGGAATCGACGCCGCCCGTATTGGAGATATCGTAAGCCTCTATGCGCCACGCGCGCGCGTCCTCCGCGTCCTCCGCATTCCGCGCAGCCGCCGCGCAGCCGTCCGCGGCGATGCCGAGAAATGCGCGAAAGGCCGCGCTTAGGGCCGCGTCTTTTTCGCGCCGGGTCTTGGCTTTCTCGTCGAGCAGGAGGGCCGTGTTCGCAAGGTCCCGCTTCGCCATGTCGAGCAGGGCTTTCTTCTCCCCTTTCAGCGGTGTGTGCAGATGCACGGCCGCGCCGCGCAGCGCGCTCAGCCATTCCCCGATCAAGGCGCCGTCCGGCAGAGGCGCGTCTATCAGTATCTCCCGCGGAATATTGCTGCGATTGATATAATACTGCTTCAGAAAAGCGGAAACGACCTCGGCGGGCGGATCCTCGCGCATGGATTGCAGATGATGGCTCTCCTTGCCGCTTAGGCGTCCCTCCCTGACGAAGAACACGACCACATGCGCGTCTTTCTCGCCTTTCGCGGACAGGATGATGTCGATGTCGCCGCCGGAGAGCAGGACGACGCGCTGTTTCTCGATCACGGAATGCGCCGCTTGGAGATAATCCCGGCAGAGGGCCGCCGTTTCGTAATCCAGCTTCGCCGCAGCCGCCTCCATGCGTTCCCGCAGAAGCTCCGTCAACTCCCGGCTGCGACCGTTCAGAAAGGCGGCGGCGCCGGCGACGGACACCATATACGCCTCCCTGTCCGCGTTGCCCTCGCATATGCCCCTGCAGCGCCCAAGATCGCGGTGCAGGCAGGGCCTGTGTCCCGCCGGAAACCTGTCCGCGGCGCAGCGCTTGAGCCGGTAGACGTCGTTCAGCAGGTCTATGATCTGATTTGCCGACTTGACATCCGCGTAGGGACCGAAGTAACGCCCGCCGTCGCCGGTCACGACGCGCGTCTTGATCAGGCGCGGAAAGGCGTCGGCCAAGGTGAGCTTTATGTACGGATAGGTCTTGTCGTCGCGCAGCAGCACGTTGTAGCGCGGAAGATGCTTCTTAATCAGGTTGTTTTCGAGGATCAGCGCCTCCATCTCCGTATCCGTCGTGATGTACTCGAACTCGGAGATGTGGGAGACCATCGCGCGAACCTTGGCGTCCATGCCGCGCGAGGATTGAAAATACTGCCGCACCCTGCTCCGCAGGGAGGCGGCCTTTCCGACGTACAGGATCTCGCCGTAAGCGTCCTTGTGCAGATAGACGCCGGGCTTATCCGGTAAATTTTTTAAGTTTTCCTTTATATCGAACATCTTTCACGCGATCCGACGCGGCGTTTGCGCGCTTACATCAAATGCCGGCGAAACTCCTCCTGCTTGCGCGCTTCCTCATCGAGCCTCGCCCGGCGCGCCTCGCGTCTGCGATTTCTGCGCTTGATCTGCCTGCGCTTCAGCACTGCGTATAAGGCCGTCAGAAGAAAGAGCGCCGACAGAACCGCGATCAGGATGCGCTGAAGCAGACCGGCCGTCTCATCCGTAATGCCGATGCGCGAAAGCGGCCCGCCCACAGGCACCGCTTCGGCGGCCGTAAGCTCGACGGCGCCGAGTTCCTCCCCGTCGAGCAGGATGCGCAGCGTTCCGACGGCCTGCCCCTCCGTCACGGGCGCGGCGACGCGGTCCGGAAGCTGCAACTCCGTCGTCACCAAGGAGGGGGCCGCGCTCGCGGGGATCGTGACCCACGCGTCCGTCTTCGTCCGGATCGCGGCGGTCTTGACGGCGCCGTTTTTCACGCGGACCTCGCCCTGCGGGTCATCGGCCAAGATCGCTTGATAGGATTTATAATTGTCACAGCCGTATTCGAACAGCGAGATCGCGTCCAAATAGGCGTTCAGGCCCTCCGCCTGCAGCAGGACCGCGATCAGCTCTGTGTCGCCGCGCACCGCGCTCGCCGCGAGGCAGTTGCCGGCCTGCGCGGTGTAGCCCGTCTTGATGCCCGTGGCGCCCGCGTACTTGATGGGGCGCGAAACGCCCTCATAGACCACCGTGTGCTTTTCGTCGTAGAGCAAGCGGTTGCCGTTGTAGAAATAGCGCGTTTCCTGCATGTTCGTCTGATAGAGCGTATAGGGATAGGTTGCCGCCGCCTTGCGAAACTCCGCATTCCGCATGGCCGCTGCCGCGATCATGGCGAGGTCGTAGGCCGTGGTGACGTGTTCCTCGTCCTCCAGCCCGTTCGGGTTCACGAAGTTCGTATGCAGCGCGCCGAGTTCCTTTGCCCTGCGGTTCATGAGCGCCGCGAAGCTTTCCGTCGTACCCGAAATCTCTTTCGCGAGGGCGACGGCGGCGTCGTTCGCCGACTCGATCATCAGCGCGTAGAAGAGCTGTTCGACCGTAAGCTGTTCGCCCTCGAGCAGGTAGATGCGCGAACCCTTGGTGAAGGGGGTTTCCGCATCGATCGTTACGACCT
>JAITAX010000084.1 GCA_031283865.1 Eubacteriales Family XIII. Incertae Sedis bacterium | reverse complement strand
ACATGAGGAAACTCCTTTCGTTTGTTTAGTACGTGTTTGATTCACTGCTTACATTTTACCAAACTTACGAGAGGATTTCCTTATTTTCTGCCGTTTTTAACATGAATGTAATTTTTGCTCTCGCCTTTTTGCCGCTCGGCCCACTGTTTTGCGGAAACTCAAGCGGAAATGGGATTGCATTTCAAGCCGCGTATGATATAATTTAGTCATTGCATAAAAGCGAGGCAAAGGAGGTGAACACGCGTTGGATATCCCTGAACGAAGTAGCGGCGACGATTACGATAAGCGATCTGCGACCGGATGGTCCCCGTGTTCATGCGCGGAGCGGATTTTAGTGCGGCTGAATGCCTTGCGCTGATTTCTGCGCGTACCCCTGCGGGCATCCGTCCGTCAAACGCCGCTTCACGCGGATTACCGGAAAGGAAAATGCCCGATGGACGAAAAGAATTTTGATGAGATTTCACAGGAAATCATTGCACTGCTGGACGCCAAGAAGTACATGTCCGCCCGCGACAGGATCTTGAGCTTGAAAGAAGTGGATATGGCGGAGGCGCTGGAAGAGGTCATTGAGCGGCTCGGCCTTGAATGCGCGATCATACTGTTCCGTATGCTTCCCAAGGATGTTTCGGTGGAGGTGTTCTCCTATCTGCCCTCGGACGACCAATTGGCCGTCATCAACGTCATTACGGATAAGGAAATCAAATACATCATCGACGAACTCGACTTCGATGATATGATCGACGTATTGGAAGAGCTGCCCGCGAACATCGTCAATAAAATCCTCGAAAAATCCACGAAAGAGGAGCGCAAGCAGATCAACACTTTCCTGAATTATCCGGAGGACAGCGCCGGCAGCCTTATGACGCCGGACTATATCAGCCTGCAAAAGGATTGGACGGTCGGGGACGCGCTCGCCCATATCAAGCGGGTGGGCATGGACAGCGAAACGGTCTACACCTGCTATGTGAAAGATCACGGCCGGAAGCTGATCGGCATCGTTTCGCTGCGGACGCTCGTGATCTCCGAAGCCGAACGGCCCATAGCCGGCATCATCAATGAGGACATCGTCTATGTAAACGTCTACGCCGATCAGGAGGACGCTTCGGAGATGTTCAAGAAATACGGCTATCTGGCTATCCCCGTCGTGGACAACGAGATGCGGCTCGTCGGCATCATCACCGTCGACGATATCTTTGGGGTCATCGAAGAGGAATACAATGAAGACTTCGAGAGGATGGCCGGCGTGCTGGATTCGAGCGACGCCGAATATCTGGACATCGGGGTGTTCAAGCACGTGCGGAACCGGCTGCCGTGGCTCGTGCTGCTCATGATCTCCGCCATGCTCACGGGCGGCATCATCCGCCACTTCGAAACCCTGCTTTCGAGCGTGATCAGCCTTGCGGTCTATCTGCCGATGCTCATGGGAACGGGCGGCAATTCAGGCTCGCAGTCGGCGACGCTCATCATCCGCGGCATGGCCGTGGGCGACATAGAGATGCGGGACGCGCTGCGGGTGTTCTGGAAAGAGCTGAGGGTCAGCTTCACGGTGGGGCTTATCTTGAGCACCCTGAACATGGGCAAGATCCTGTTTCTCGACCGCGAGAGTATTTGGGTCGCGGCCACGGTCTGCATTTCGATGGTGGTTATCGTGACGATGGCGAAATGTATAGGCGGCCTGCTGCCGATGTTCGCCAAGCGCGTGGGCATCGACACCGCGCTGATGGCCGCCCCGATGATCTCATCACTGACGGATCTCGTGTCCTGCCTGACCTATTTCACGCTGGCGTCCGTGGTCCTGCGCCTGTGACGCGCGGGCGGGGACGGGACAGCGCGGGCGGATGCGGACAGGACCGAATGCGTGCGGACGGCGCAAGCTGCGCGCGGGCGGATGCGAAACTTGGGAACCAAAAAGGCGGCAGTCGTGTCAAACACTGAAAGCAAGGAAATACAGATCATAGACGCCGGTTATATCCGTGAAACGATCAAGCCGCGCGCCGCGGATATCCACAAGGGGCAATGCGGCAGGCTTTTGATCGTGGCGGGTTCGCCCGGGATGGCCGGCGCCGCCGTTCTCTGCGCGCGGGGCGCGTTCAGAAGCGGCGCGGGTTTGGTCAGCGTGTCCGTACTCGAAGAGCTTTTCCCCGTGATCCACGGCGGCGTGCCGGAGGCCACCTGCGTCGGACGGGACTTCGCGCGTCTGGACCTGACCGCGTTCGACGCCGTTGCCATGGGTCCCGGACTTGGCAATACGGAGAATACGGCGGGACTTGTGCGCTTTGTGCTCAAGAGCTACGGCGGGCCGCTCGTGCTGGACGCCGACGCGCTGAACGTCATCGCCGGCGATTCCATCTTGACGGGCATGTTGCGCGCGCGCGCGCAAAAGCCTTGCGGCGCGGCGATCCTCACGCCGCACCAGGGCGAAGCCGCGCGTCTTCTCGGCTTCGGCTCGCCGAAGAGGCCCGGCGAACGGGCGGACAGCGCGTGCAAGCTGGCCGAGCTGACGAGCGCCGTCTGCGTGCTCAAGGGCGCGCGCACCTTGACGGCCTCGCCCGACGGCTGCCTGTACGTCAACGAAACGGGCAATCCCGGCATGGCGACGGGCGGTGCCGGCGACGTCCTCACGGGCGTGATCAC
>JAITAX010000180.1 GCA_031283865.1 Eubacteriales Family XIII. Incertae Sedis bacterium | reverse complement strand
CTGTCGCTCATCGTAAAGGGCGATGTGCAAGGATCGGTCGGCGCCATCGCCGCTTCGCTCGAAAAGCTGAGGAACGAGAATGTTTCCGTAAAGCTCGTGCATACGGGCGTCGGAACCGTCACGGAATCCGACGTCATGCTCGCGCGCACAGCGGGTGCCATCATCATCGCCTTCAATGAGCGTCCGAGCACAGCCGTAACGAGCCTTGCGGAACGGGAGAACGTCGAAATCCGCACCTATCGCGTCATTTACGAGATCATAGACGAGGTGGAGGCCGCGATGAAAGGTATGCTCGACCCCGTGTTCCGCGAGGTGGTGCTCGGGAGAGCGGCGGTCAGGAATATCTTCAAGGTGCCCGGCGCCGGCGTCGTCGCAGGCGCGTACATCACCGACGGCAAGTTGCAGCGAAACGCGGAGATCCGCTTGGTGCGCGACAGCATCGTGATCCACGAGGGCAAGATATCCTCGCTCAAGCGATTCAAAGAGGACGTTCGCGAGGTGGCGCAGGGCTATGAATGCGGCGTCGGTATCGAGAATTTCAACGATATCAAAGAAAATGACGAGATAGAAGCTTTCACAATGGAGGAAACGAAGAGGGAGTGATCCCGATGAAGAGATCCTACAGAAAAGACAGGATGGCCGAGGAAATCCGCCGAATTGTCAGCGAACTCTTTCTGCGCGAACTCAAGGACCCCGGATTCAAGCGGCTGGCCGGCATCTCCGACGCGGAGGTGACGCGCGACGGGAGCTACGCGACGCTCTACATCATAGTCTCCTGCGGCCCGGACCGCGACGCCGCGGACGAGAGCGAAAAGAAAGAGGTCTTGGACGCCTTTCACAGGGCCAAGGGGCTTTTGCGGCAGGAGATCGGCACGCGTCTGCAACTCAGGCACACGCCCGACCTGATCTTCAAAATCGACGCGTCCTCGGAGTACGGGCGCCGCATGGATCATATATTCGAAGTCCTGCGCGCAGAGAACGGCGGTGAGGCATGAAGAGAAACAACAGCCTCGAGGAGATTGCCGCCGCCCTGCGGGACGCGCGGACCGTTTTGCTGTTTCCGCATATCGCTATAGACGGGGACACCTTGGGTTCGTCCGTCGCGCTTTGCGCCGCGCTCCGGAAAGCCGGGAAGACGGCGCACGTGGTCGTCGAAGAGACGCTTCCGGACATGGTATCCTTTCTGGACAAGGGCTATTGCACAGAGGACCCGAAGCTGCCCGCCCGCCCCGATGTCTGCATATGCGTCGACTGCAACGAATACCGGCGTTTCCCGAAACGGCAAACGCTCTTCCGCTCAGGCGCTCTCAGGGTCTGCGTCGACCACCACAAGACCTCCGAACCCTTTTTCGACTTGAACTATATAGACGGCGACGCGGCTGCGACGGCTGAGATCGTGTACGAACTGATTTCGCTCCTCGGCATCGAGATCGACAAGGAAATCGGCGGCGCGATCTATGTCGGCCTCGTCACGGACACGGGTAAGTTCCAGTATTCCAATACGACGCAAAAGACGCATCTCATCGCGGCAAGGCTGCACGAGATCGGGGTGCGGGCCTCCGACATTTCCATCCTGCTCTATCAGAACGAACGCATGGAAAAGCGCCTGCTCGAATCGCGGATATTGGGCGACGCGGAGCGCTTCGCGGACGACCGCGCCGTGATTTCCCGCATTACGCAGAAGATGCTGCGGGAAACGGGCGGGCGGCTCGACGAAACGGACGGCGTCGTGGAGGCCCTGCGCGACATCAGAGGCGTGGAGGTCGCCTGCCTGCTGAAAGAGAAGAGCGCGCGCACGATCAAGGTCAGCCTGCGCTCAAAACGGGACTTCGACGTCGCCGCGTTCTCCGCGGAAAACGGCGGCGGCGGACACGCCAGAGCGGCCGGCTTCACGGTCCGGGGGCGCGGCATCGACGCTGTGAAATCCCTGCTCATGCAGCAGCTCGCGGATCTGTTCTCATGAGCCGCACAGGCACGGAAATGAACGGTTTCGTCAACTTCCTGAAGCCGGCCGGCATGAGTTCTCACGACGCGGTTGATTTTTTCAGGCGGCTCAGCGGCGTCCGGCGCGTCGGACACACGGGGACGCTGGACCCTATGGCCGTCGGCGTGCTGCCGCTGTGCGTCGGCAAGGCCACGCGGATTGCGGAATACCTCGCGTCCGACCGCAAGCGCTACCGCTGCGAGATGCAGCTCGGCATCACGACGGATACGCAGGACGTATGGGGCCGCGTGATTTCAAAGGCGGAGGACGGCTTTGCCGCGCGCCTCTGCGAGCCGCTGCTCAAGGAAACGGCGGCGCGCTTCACAGGTCCGCAGCTGCAAACGCCGCCGGCCTATTCAGCCGTCAAGATAGCGGGAAAGAAACTGTACGAATACGCGCGCTCCGGCGAGGCGGTTGCGGCGCCCGCGCGCCGGACGGAGATCTTCAGCTTGGAAATCAAGCGCAGCGACTTGGCGCGCGGCCTCGTGAACTTCGAAGCGGAATGCTCCAAGGGAACGTATATGCGGACGCTGTGCCACGATATGGGGCAAATGCTGGGCTGCGGAGCGGCCATGAGCGGGCTTATCCGTCTGGACAGCGGCATGTTTGCAATCGACGACGCTTATACGGTCGAGGCGCTTGAAGCCGCGTTTTCGCCGGACAGCGCCCCCGAGGGCGTGCTGACGGCGATGGACGCGCCCCTGCGGGAATTTCCGTCCGTGGAGCTGTCCGCCTCTGCGAGCCGCGCTTTCGTGAACGGCGCGCGCGTCGGGCTTTCGCCCCGCGAGGCCGCGGGTGCGGGAGGCGCGGGTTCGCGCGCCCTTTGCCGCGTGTACGGCGAAGCGGGCGCGGGCGGAATCGGAGGCACGGCGGTATTCCTCGGCATGGGGCGGCTCGAAGCGGACGCGCTTGTTGCAGATAAGGTGTTTTGCCAATTATGATTACATTCACACGGCTTGCGGATATACGGAACATTGAAAAAACAGCGATTGCGATGGGAAGTTTCGACGGTATGCACAAGGGGCACGTCCAACTGATCGGGCGCGCCGCGGCGGGCGCCGCGCGGAGAGGGATCAAGAGCGCCGTATTCACATTTTCAAACCACCCGAAAAACGCGCTCGCCGGCGAGCTTGTTGTGCGGAATATTCAATATCCCGACGACAAGGCCGCGATGATCGAAGCCTTGGGCGTCGATTACCTGTTCTCCCTGCCCTTTACGGAGCAGATTCACCGTATGCGGCGGGAGATTTTCGTGGATGAACTCCTGCGCGGCGCTCTCCGTATGGCGGAAGCTTTCTGCGGCTTCAATTACCACTACGGCTACAAGGCCGAGGGCGATGCCGAAAGCCTGCGCGCGGCCGGCGCGGCCTTGGGTTTCCCCGTGCACGTTATGGACGCCGTGCGCGTGGACGGCGAACTCGTCAGCAGTTCCCTGATCCGCTCGCTGATCGCGGAGGGGCGCATGGAGGAATGCGCGCGTTTTTTGGGGCGAAACTACCTCGTCAAGGGCTTGGTGATCGAGGGCAGACGCCTCGGTCGAACCTTGGGCTTTCCGACCTTGAACATGCGCATGGACGCCGGCATGGCCGTCCCCGCGCACGGGGTGTACGTGACCGAATGCAGCGTGGCGGGCAAAAGCTATGCCGGCGTGACGAATGTGGGCGTTCGTCCCACCGTGGACGGAACGGAGGGCGGCCGGCTCGTCGAAACGCATCTGCTGCGCTTCGACGGGGACCTCTACGGCCGGACCGTCCGCGTCGCTTTCCTGAAAAAGCTCAGGGATGAGCAGCGCTTTGAGAGCGCGGAGCAGCTCGCGCGGCAAATCGATGCGGACTGCAAGAACGCGCGCGCGTA
>JAITAX010000130.1 GCA_031283865.1 Eubacteriales Family XIII. Incertae Sedis bacterium | reverse complement strand
AGGCTTTACGCGCGAACGGTAACCCGCATACTTTTGTAATCATAACCAATATATGTAAATATTCTCAATAACAGGTTCATCAATGTCTGCGTGTCGTAATGCGTTTCGACATACAAATCTTTATCGATTTCCAGCGGGCTCCGCAGTTCATTTTTGCTGTCGGCCAAGAGCAGGCGCTTTCTGCCGTAATATTGATTTCGCAGGCGCATCAATTCGTTGTGTTTTTCGGGGATTTTATTGCATTCTTTAAGAGATTTTTCAAAGATACCCCTCCATGTGGCGCACGGCACCTCTTCTCCGTCGAGACATACGCTGATCGGTTTGCGCCCTTTCATCGCCCCGGTGTTCATGATATGCAGCGTCAGGGGATGTGATTCTCCGTCGCTGTCACGCTCGGGAGCGGGCGTGTCCGCCTGTTCGTTTTTAACAGCGAGCAGAATTTCCTCAAAGACTTCGTTGATGTGAGTGATCAGACGTACCTGAATTTCCCTGATCTCCGCGTTTACGGCGATGCCGGCAAACCCATGGCCCGCGCGAGGAGCGGATACAGATATGCCTGCGCGCCGTCCCGGTTTTCGCGCGTCAGCGTGACAAGACGCACGTTCGGATGCGCGCGCACGCGGTCCAAAAAAGCGACCTTTTTCGACGCGGCCGGCGGCTTAACCACGCCGAGAACCGGCCGCGCGCCGTCGAGCAGCGAAAAAACCGCCGCCTGAAAGATATGCGCCTCGGCCTCCATGAAGCCGAGTTCGTCCATGACGATCAGATCACAGCGCGCGGCGCGGCGCAGAAGCTCCGCGCCAAGCTCGTCGAAGACCGCCGCGTAAGCCTCATAGCGCGACCTTGTCTTATCCCGCACCGCGGCGACGCGGCCCGCAGAGAGCGGCGGTTCGCCCGCGCCCGCGCGGTAGGGCAGCAGGTATAAGGCGTCGCGCCCCGGCGCCTCCGCCGGCCCCGGCACGGTCTTGAAGCCGCCGATGTCCGCACCGCAGGCAAGGAGCCGGTCCGTGAGCGCGCGGATCGCGGTGGATTTTCCTATGCCCCGCTCACCCATGAGAAAAACATGCCGCTTCTCCAAGTCGAAAGCTCCTTTCTCCGAGCCGGCGCGCGCCGTTTCAGCGTTTAGAGGGATTTGAACAGCAGCGTTTCAGCCCCACAGCGGCGCCGGATACAGCCCCGCCCTATGCTTTTCGCGCAGGGCCTCCGCCACCTGCGCCCTGTCCTCCCTGTAGGTAACGCCGTACCAGCGATCCGCGCTTTGCAGCACCTCGACCTCCGCCTCGCCGCGCCGAATCTGGGCATCGATCTCAGCCGGCAAGAGATACTCGCATTTTTGGGGATTCGCAGGCAGATTTTCTTCAAGGAAGCGCGGGAAGTCGCGCGCCGCCAAGTCCGTAAAGCCCGGATCCAGACACCAGAAGTTCATCGAAACGAGGGTATCCCCGCCGATCTCCGTCCACGCGCCGCTTCCGTCCTCTGCGGGGAAGCGCGCGCCGCCGGGGCTTCTCTCAAGTCCCGCCCGCTCGGTGATGCGCGTCAGACGGCCGCGTTCGTCGGCCTCGCAGACGCCGCGCGTCACGGCGCCGTTCTCCGTCAGCGTGTTCTTGGCGAGATAGCCGACCATGCCGTAGTGCAGCTTGCCTGTGGTCTTTCGCGGTGCGGACAGCCAGTCGAAAGCCGTCCGAAAGGCCGCCGGGCCGTAGTAGTCGTCGGAATTTATCACGAGGAAAGGCGCGTCGGTGAGATCCCTTGCGGCCAGCACGGCCTGCGCGGTACCCCAAGGCTTCTCCCGGCCCGCAGGCACGGAGAAACCCGCAGGCAGGTCGTCCGTGGACTGAAACGCGCAGTCCGCCTCGATGTGCGCGCGCACCCTGTCCAAGACGAGCGCGTCAAAATCCCCTTTCATCTCGCGCTTGATGATGCAGACCAGCCGTTCAAAGCCGGCTTTCACGGCGTCGTATATCGAATAATCCATGAGGATTTCGCCGCCGGGACCTATGGGCTCTATCTGTTTCAAACCGCCGTAACGACTGCCCATTCCCGCGGCCATAACGAGCAATATGGGTTTTTTCATCTGTACGTTCTCCTTTCACGCAGTACAGCTATTGTTTTTTTGTAAGTATTTCCGTACCGTCACAGGTATTCCCGTATCGCCCGATCGACGCGCAGGGCCTACCTTATCCGTACAAAAAACCTGCGTCAGAGCAGCAATCCGAGCAGCGTGATCGCGATCGGCTGATGCAGGAGGTAGATGAGCAGGCTGTGCCTGCCGAGGTAGGCCAAGGGTCGTATATGCGCGCGGCGCGCGGCGGCCGGAAGGTGTTTTACGAGCGTGCCCGCGGCGCTGCCGGCAAGAAATACGAAGAGGTAAGGAAACAGCGGAAAATAGTCCGCCGAGTAAAAGCCCGCGCTCCGGAAACCGAACGGAAAGAGCCACGAGGTCCTGTAGAGGAAGGACGGCAACTCGACGATAAAAGGTCCGAGACCCAAAACGCCGTTTACGACATTCCGCGTAAACAAGGCGAGCAGCAGC